>CALRVN010000141.1:0-9304 GCA_943371625.1 Hyphomicrobium sp. CS1GBMeth3 | reverse complement strand
AGGGAGGTCCGGACCTCTCGAGAATGACCGCCCGAATCATCTGATTGATCCAGGCGGACCAGAGCCACCGCCGCAGCACGGCCGACAGCGAGGATCGCGAAGTTGTCTACGTCCGTATTACTCCTGGGTTTGGTCGTCGCCGCTGTGCTGGCCTTCGTGGTGGGAATGTCGCGAGCCAACGGGCTCGCCAAGAAAGGGGATGCTGTTCTGCATTCCCGGCCCGGTTACTACGGCACCTACTTCGCCCTTTGGACGCTGCTTCCTGCTTTGTTCGTGACGCTCGCCTGGAGCGCCGTCGAGCCGGTGGTCGTCCGCGGCATGGTGTCGAGCGGGCTGCCGGAAAACGTGCGGTCGCTGAGCCCTGCTGAGCAGTCTCTCGTCGTCGGCCGTATCAACTCGGTCGCGCGCGGCCTGCCGAAGCTGTCGCACGAGGAATACGAGATCGTCCGCCGCGCCCGCTACGGCTTCACTTCGCCGGCGGAAGCTCAGAAAGTCCTGCAAGATCGCGGTGTCGCGCTCGGATCCGCCCCTGAGGCCCACGTCATTGCCGCCGCCTACGACCAGGTAGATCTGCAGGATCGCAGCAAGCTTCTCATTACAGGCATCGCGTTGGCTCTCGCCGCGCTCGGCTTCCTCTACGCCAATTGGCGCACGAGTTCGAAGCTTCGAGCCCGCAACGGCGTCGAGCGGGTCGTGCTGGTCGCGCTGGTCCTCTCATCAACCGTCGCCATCCTTACGACGGTCGGCATCATTTCCTCGATGCTCTTCGAGACGATCCATTTCTTCGGCTTCGTCTCCCCATGGAGCTTCTTCTTCGGCACCGAATGGGATCCGCGCTTCTCCGCTGCCGGCGGCGGTGGCGGTGGCGAAGGCCAGTTCGGACTGCTCCCGCTGCTCTGGGGCACGCTGTATATCTCGGTCGTTGCCTTGCTCGTCGCGGTGCCGATCGGCCTGTTCGCCGCCATCTACATGTCGGAATACGCCAGCCGCAGTGTCCGCACGATCGCAAAGCCGCTGCTCGAAATTTTGGCCGGTATCCCGACCATCGTCTACGGCCTCTTCGCTCTGGTTACGTTTGGCCCCTTCCTGCGCGATGCGGGTGGACATGTGGGGGTCGACATCTCGGCTTCGAGCGTGCTGACCGCCGGGTTCATCATGGGCGTCATGCTCATCCCGTTCGTCTCCTCGCTGTCGGACGACATCATCAACGCCGTGCCGCAATCGCTGCGCGAGGGCTCCTACGGCCTTGGCGCTACGCAGTCGGAAACGATCAAGCGCGTGGTGCTACCGGCGGCGCTCCCAGGCATCGTTGGCGCCTTCCTGCTCGCTGCATCGCGTGCTATCGGCGAGACGATGATCGTCGTGCTTGCGGCCGGCATCGCCGCCAACTTGACGCTCAACCCGTTGGAGCCGGTGACCACCATCACCGTCAAGATCGTGAGCCAGTTGACCGGCGACTTGGAGTTCAATTCGCCTCAGACGCTCGTTGCCTTCGCGCTGGGCCTGACGCTCTTCGTCTTCACGCTGTGCCTTAACATCTACGCGCTCTACATCGTGCGCAAATATCGGGAGCAGTACGAATAATGGCTGTCGAGACTGTTCCAGGACCGTTCGCAAGCCCAGCCTCTGATCCGGGCGCCGCGGCGAGCGCACAGATCAAGAAGAGCATCGGTCGGCGCTATGCCGCCGAGCGCAGGTTCCGTGTGTACGGCATCCTCGCCATTCTCTTCGGTTTGGCTTTTCTCGCCATCCTCTTCGGCAGCATCGTGACGAAGGGATATACGGCGTTTGTCCAGACGTCGCTCAAGCTCAACGTCAACTTGGATCGTTCAATCATCGATCCAAGCGGTCAGCGCAACCAAGCCGACATCATGTCGGCCGACTACACCAAGCTTGCACGCAAGGCTCTGGCTGCCGAGGTCGGCGCCGATCCGGAGAGCAAGCCTCAGATGCGCGAGATCGGCGCGCTTCTGTCGAAAGATGCCGACGTGCAGATCCGTCGCGTCGTGCTCTCCGACCCTTCGCTGATCGGCAAGACGGTGCCCGTTTGGGTTCTTGCGACCGGCCGTGTCGACAGCCTGATGAAGGGCAAGCTCGATCGCAATCTGCCGGCCGATGTCCGCAAGATCTCCGATCAGCAGCTCAGCTGGATTGATAAGCTCAGCGCCGAAGGCAACCTCGCCAAGCTGTTCAATTGGGGCTTTTTCACCAACGGCGCTTCCAGCAATCCTGAGGTCGCCGGCATCGGTGTCGCCTTGGTCGGCTCGCTCTTCATGATGTCGACGGTACTGCTACTCGCCGTTCCGCTTGGCGTCGCCGCGGCCGTCTACCTCGAGGAGTTCGCGCCTAAGAATTTCTGGACCGATCTCATCGAGGTGAACATCAATAACCTCGCCGCCGTTCCTTCTATCGTGTTCGGTCTTCTTGGCCTGGCGATCTTCATCAACTTTGCCGGACTGCCTCGATCGGCTTCCATTGTCGGCGGCCTAGTCCTCACGTTGATGACGCTGCCAACCATCATCATTGCCACGCGCGCCGCCATTGGTGCCGTGCCTCCGTCGATCCGCGAGGCGGCCCTGGGCGTCGGCGCATCCAAGATGCAGACGATATCCCACCACGTCGTGCCGCTGGCCATGCCGGGCATCCTCACCGGTACGATCATCGGTCTCGCCAAGGCACTTGGTGAGACGGCGCCCTTGCTCATGATTGGCATGGTAGCCTTCGTCGTTGAATATCCGTCCTCGCCGCTGGCGCCTTCGACGGCGCTGCCGGTCCAGATCTACATGTGGGCGAACTCTGCCGAGCCTCCGTTCGTCGAGCGCACTTCGGGCGCGGCGCTGGTGCTCTTGGCGTTGCTCATCTGTATGAACCTCGTCGCCGTAATTCTTCGCCGCAAGTACGAGCGGCGCTGGTAAAACTTGTCTCCTTGGGAGCTGTTAGATGCTCAAGATGCCGACCCTGGACGTCCAAGACGCTAACGTTGCCGTTAGCACCGAACCCAAGGTGCACGCCCACGACGTCAACGTGTACTACGGCGAAAAGCACGCCCTGCAGAACGTTTCGGTCAACGTGCCGGACGGCGCCGTCATGGCCTTCATCGGCCCGTCGGGCTGCGGTAAGTCGACGTTCCTGCGCTGCATCAATCGCATGAACGACACCATCCCGATCGCCCGCGTCACCGGCAAGATCGTGATCGACAACCAGGACATCTACGACAAGAACCTCGACGTGGTGCAGCTGCGCGCCCGCGTCGGCATGGTGTTCCAGAAGCCGAACCCGTTCCCCAAGTCGATCTACGAGAACGTCGCTTACGGTCCGCGGATCCATGGCCTGTGCCACTCCAAGGCCGACATGGATGAGGTCGTGCAATCGAGCCTCGAGAAGGCCGGCCTCTGGAAGGAGGTCAAGGATCGCGTGAACGAACCCGGCACCGGCCTCTCGGGTGGTCAGCAGCAGCGCCTCTGCATCGCGCGCGCCATCGCCGTCAATCCCGAGGTCATCCTCATGGACGAGCCGTGCTCGGCGCTCGACCCGATCGCCACCGCCCGTATCGAGGAGCTGATCGACGAGCTCCGCAAGAACTTCTGCATCATCATCGTCACCCACTCGATGCAGCAGGCCGCTCGCGTTTCGCAGCGTACGGCGTTCTTCCATCTCGGTAGTCTGGTAGAAGAAGGTCCGACGTCGGAGATCTTCACCAACCCGAAGGACAAGCGCACGCAGGATTACATCACCGGTCGGTTCGGCTGATGCTACGCACCCTTCTTCCCTTCGGCCGTCAGAAGCCGGCCGCCACACCACCAGCCCGAGCCCCCCGTCCGGCAGGAGAGCCTTCCATGAACGAGCACACCGTAAAATCATACGAAGAAGAGCTGGCGTTGCTCGACAAGAAGATCGCCCAGATGGGCGGCCTCGCAGAGCAGCTGCTCGGTCAATCGCTCGGCGCCCTCGAAAAGCGTGATCCCAAGCTCGCCGAGGAAGTCGTCCTCGCCGACAAGCAGATCGACACCCTCGAGCGCGAGATCGAGGAGCAGGTGATCTCCATGATCGCCCGCCGCCAGCCGATGGCTGACGATCTCCGTCACATCATGGGCGCGCTGCGCATCACCACCGATCTGGAGCGCATCGGCGACCTCGCCAAGAACATCGCCAAGCGCGCGCTCGCCATCGCCGACGAGTCGCACCCAAAGCCGCTGATGTCCGGCATCCGCCACATGGTCGAGCTGGCGCTGCATCAGCTGAAGGAAGTACTCGATGCCTATGCCGAGCGCGACGCCGAAAAGGCGCTCAGCGTCTGGCGCAACGACGCCGAGATCGACGCTATGTACAACTCGTTGTTCCGCGAGCTCCTGACGTACATGATGGAGGACCCGCGCAACATCGGCATCTCCACGCACCTGCTCTTCGGCGCCAAGAACATCGAGCGCGTGGGCGACCACACCACCAACATCGCCGAGACGGTGCACTTCCTGGTGCGCGGCAAGAACATCACCGACGATCGTCCCAAGGACGATCAAACCAGCTCGACGCTGATCTCGAGCACTTGATGGCGCTGATGAGACGGGGCGATCGCAATGTCGGCTAAGGTTCTCATAGTCGAGGACGAGGCGCCCCTCGCGGAGATGCTGCGCTATAACCTCGAGTCCGAGGGGTTCCGTGTCGCGCACGCCGAAACGGGCGAAGAGGCGCTCATCCTTCTCGAGGAGGAGCGCCCCGACCTCGTCGTCCTCGACTGGATGCTCCCCGGCGTCTCCGGCATCGAGCTCTGCCGCCGGTTGCGGTCGAAATCAGACTCCCGCAACGTGCCGATCCTCATGTTGACGGCGCGTGGCGAGGAGAGCGACCGCATCCGTGGCCTCTCCACCGGCGCCGACGACTACGTGGTGAAGCCCTTCTCGCTTCCCGAGCTGATGGCCCGCGTCAAAGCCATCCTGCGACGCACCTCTCCCGACCGCGTCGCCGACGTACTTAAGATCGCCGACATCGAACTGGATCGGGCCGCGCACCGCGTCACCCGCGGCCTGCGCCAGGTCCGCCTCGGCCCCACCGAGTTCCGGCTGCTCGAGTTCCTCATGGAAAGCTCCGGCCGCGTCCTCTCGCGCACGCAGCTGCTCGACGGCGTGTGGGGCCGCGATGCCTTCGTCGACGAGCGCACGGTCGACGTCCACATTGGCCGCCTGCGCAAGGCGCTGATCCGCGGTAACGAGCGCGATCCCATCCGCACCGTCCGCTCCGCCGGCTACGTTTTCGGCGACGCCTGACGCCAGCCTTTCCGACTAGCATCGCTTCGGCACGCGAGCGTTGCCGCGCGCCATAAAAAAGAGGCGCGGGACGAGCCCGCGCCTGAATTTTTGGCTTAGTGCCGTGCCGACCGCTTTATGCGGTTTCTTTGCGCGGAAGGCTGATGTCGAGCCCAGACGGGATCTCGACGAGTTCGCGGTCGCGACGCCGTGCCTGCGGCGGCTGGAAAGCGCGGCGAGCGTGGAATTCGCAATACGGCAGGCCTGGAACCTTGTTCTTGCCGCAGAAGTGGAAGTCCGCCATTTGCGGGTCGCCGATCGGCCAGCGGCAGCTGCACTCGACCAGCGTCTGGATAGTTTTGCGCTCCGCCAGCGGAATGATCATCTCCTCGACCGGCGGCACGTAGGCCTCGGGCTCGGTGTAGAGCGCCCGGAACGCCGGGTTGCCCGTCGCCGAGAAGCGCGCCTTGGCCATGCGCTTGGAAGCCATGCGCGGACGTGGCCGGTGGCTCTTCATGCGCGAGGTCGTCGCGCGCCCGGAAAGCCCGAGCCGATGAACCTTGCCGATCACGGCGTTGCGGGTAACGCTGCCGAGCCGTCCGGCGATCTGGCTTGCACTCAAGCCCTCGCCCCACAGCTTCTTCAGCAGGTCCACGCGCTCATCCGTCCAAGCCATTAAATTTCGCTCCCTGAGTATCAGGGGCGCGCGCCGCAGCGCACACCGATTGACATTCGGGACAGACGACGGCGCGGCGCGGAGCGTGCGAGCACGCTACGACAGACGCGACAAGCCAAATGCCTGCCCGGTTACGGGACGCTGTACTTGATGGGACGCGTACTAGATCGCGCTTGACGCGAAGCGCGAATTCGACTGGACGATCAACTCTCTCGCCGAGCCGTGCCGGGGCTACTCACTAAGGAACGCTCGCAGAGCGCGAGACCTCGTGCCGCGACAGGTAGGAACCTACAACAGGCAGAATTGGGCCTACAAGAACGACGCTCGGATCGCCGGGGCATCCCTCGGGACAGGTGGTATATTCGCAACACGCAATCCCATGGCCCGTGGCTGTTTTGCCCGGCATTGCAGGCGGCGTCGGCGCCAGGCCGGGGTGTCACGATGCAATCCCCAATACTCTTTGCCGGCTGCCCCGGATTTGCCGCGACAGACGAGCACCGCGCGTGCCGGCGGCCGGAAAAGCAGCGCAATGCGCCCATTCCGTTGACAGAGAACCCCCTCGCGCGTATCTACACGCCTTCGTAGCCGCCGCGGAGGCGGCTTTTTTAGTTTCCAGCGACGCTACGCTGCATGGGGAGTGGGCCTACCGATGTCGTCCGCATCCATGGCGGCCTCGGAATCCTCAACCAAGGCCACCACACACACAACCAGCCCGTCGGGCCCGTCCGCTGCCGTCATGGGCACGTACGCACGCCAGAACCTTGTGTTCGAGCGCGGCGAAGGCCCCTGGCTCTTCACGGCCTCGGGTGACCGCTACCTCGATTTCGCATCCGGCATCGCGGTCAACGTGCTTGGCCACGCCCACCCGCGCCTCGTCGCGGCCCTGACCGAGCAGGCCCAGAAGCTCTGGCATACCTCCAACCTCTACCGCGTCGAGGGACAGGAGCGGCTGGCCGAGCGTCTCGTCGCCGAGACGTTCGCCGACAAGGTGTTCTTCTGTAACTCGGGCGCCGAGGCCTGTGAGGCCGCCATCAAGGCCGCGCGCCGCTACCAGTTCATCAACGGCAACCCGCAGCGCTGGCGCATCATCGCCTACAGCGGCGCGTTTCACGGGCGCACGCTGGCGACCATTGCCGCCGGCGGAAACCCGAAATACCTCGAAGGCTTCGGCCCTCCGGTCGAGGGTTTCGATCACGTGCCCTTCGGCGACCTCGCTGCCACTGAGCAGGCGATCGGGCCGGAGACGGCTGCGATCATGATCGAGCCGACACAGGGCGAAGGCGGCGTCAACATCGCCAGCCCCGAGTTCCTGCAGGCCCTTCGCGCGCGTTGCGACAAGCACGGCCTGCTGCTCATCTTCGACGAAGTCCAGTGCGGCATGGGCCGCACCGGCAAGCTCTTCGCGCACGAATGGGCTGGCATCACCCCGGACCTCATGCCCATCGCCAAGGGCATCGGCGGCGGCTTCCCGCTCGGCGCGCTTCTCGCCACCGAAGGCGCGGCTAAGGCCCTGACGCCTGGCACCCATGGCTCCACCTTCGGCGGCAATCCGCTGGCGACGGCCGTGGGCTGCGCCGTGCTCGAGGCTGTTCTCGAGCCGGGCTTCCTCGATGCCGTCCAGCAGAAGGCCCTGCGTCTGAAGCAGGCGCTCGCCGCGGTGAAGGACGCGCATCCTGAACTGGTCGAGGAGGTCCGCAGCCAGGGCCTGCTCACCGGCATCAAGGTCAAGGTCGCGCCCGCCGAAGTGGTCAAGGCTGCCCTCGGCGAGAAGCTGCTCGTTGCCGGCGCGTCCGACAACGTCGTGCGCCTCCTGCCCCCGCTCAACATCGCCGACGAAGAGATTGCCGAGGCCGCGCAACGTCTTTCGCGCGCGCTCGACCGCCTCTCGGCGCCCGCAACCTGACATCATCATTTTTCCAGCTGGCCGGAGTGTTATGGCCCCGAAATCATCACCCGTTACAGAGCCGAGACATTTCCTCGACCTCGATGCCCTCGATGCGCCGACGCTGCGCAAGATCCTCGACATGGCCCACGCCTTGAAGAAGGCCGGCAAGAAAACGCCGGCCAAGTTCAGACCGGCCGGCATCGAGGAAAAGACGCTGGCCATGATCTTCGAGAAACCGTCGACGCGCACGCGCGTGTCGTTCGACGTCGCCATGCGCCAGCTTGGCGGCCAGACGCTGTCGCTCAACAACACCGATTTGCAGCTCGGGCGCGGGGAATCCATCGCCGACACCGCGCGCGTCCTGTCGCGCTATGTCGACGCCATCATGATCCGCGCCAACTCGCACAAGACGCTGACCGATCTCGCCGAGTTCGCGACCGTCCCCGTGATCAACGGCCTCACGGATATGAGCCACCCCTGCCAGGTGATGGCCGACATCATGACCTTCGAGGAGCACAAGGGGCCGATCAAAGGCCGCTCCGTCGCCTGGGTCGGTGACGGTAACAACGTCGCCGTCTCCTGGATGCACGCCGCCGTACGCTTCGGCTTCGAGCTGCGCGTCGCCTGCCCCGACGAGCTTCGTCCCGAGCAATCGGCGATCGATTGGGTGAAGCGCGAGAAGGGCGCCGTCAGCTACGGCAGCGACGTGGCGAAGGCCGTGCGCGGCGTTGACTGCGTCGTCACCGACACTTGGGTGTCGATGGGCCAGACCGACGCGCCTAAGCGCAAGAAGATGCTCGAGCCTTACGCCGTTGACGCACGCCTGATGAAGTCCGCCGACAAGAACGCCATATTCATGCACTGCCTCCCCGCCTACCGCGGGAAGGAAGTGACCGCGGACGTCATCGACGGGCCGCAGTCGGTTGTGTTCGACGAGGCCGAGAACCGTCTGCATGCGCAGAAGGCGATCCTGGCCTGGTGTCTCGGAGTGACGTGATGGCGGATTCGGCGGCGACGACGACGGAAACCTTGAAGATTCCGAGCGACGATCTCGTGCTGCCGTTCCGCACCGAGCGCTCGGGCATCATCGGTCGCCTCGTGCGCCTCGGCCCGGCCATCGACGAGATCCTGTCCCACCACGCCGCCCCTGTCGCCGTCTCCCAGGCGCTCGGCGAGGCCGTTGCACTGACGGCCATGCTCGGCACCGCGCTCAAGATCGACGGCAAGCTGACGCTGCAGACCAAGAGCAGCGGCATACTCGACTTCCTCGTCGTCAGCTACGAGTCACCCGGCCGCCTGCGCGGTTACGCGCGCTACGACAAACGGCGCATCACTGCCGAGGACGAGGTCGACGCACGCACGCTTATCGGCGAGGGCCACCTAGCCATCACGATCGATCCCGGCGACGAGATGGAGCGCTACCAGGGCATTGTCGCGCTCGACAATCACAGCATCGGCGAGGCAGCGCTCACCTATTTCCAGCAGTCCGAGCAGCTGCCATCG
>CALRVN010000140.1:0-9417 GCA_943371625.1 Hyphomicrobium sp. CS1GBMeth3 | reverse complement strand
CGGCACGCTCGATGCCGCGCACGATCTGGAAGCTCTCACGCAGCCGCGGGCGCGGCTTGCCGGCCTGTCGCTCGACAGGCCGCGCATCATGGGGATCATCAACGTCACGCCAGACAGTTTCTCGGACGGCGGGCGACATGATCAGGCCGAAGCCGCGATCGCGCACGGCTTGAAGCTGGCCGAAGAGGGAGCAGAAATTCTCGACATCGGCGGGGAGTCGACACGTCCAGGGGCCGCGTACGTGCCTGTCGAGGAAGAGTTGCGCCGCGTCTTGCCGGTCATCGAGGGGCTGCGCGGGCGCACGGATGCGCTGATCTCGATCGACACACGCAAGGCGGAGGTGATGCGCCGTGCGACGGCTGCGGGCGCGGACATCCTCAACGACGTCTCAGCGCTGACGCACGATCCTGACGCGATGGGCGTGGCAGCGGAAAGCGGCTTGCCGGTCATCCTCATGCACGCGCAGGGCGATCCGCGGACCATGAACGACAATCCGCAGTATTCGGACGTCGTGCTCGACGTTTTCGACTACCTCGAGGAACGCATCACAGCCTGCGAAGCGGCCGGGATCACGCGCGCCAAGATCGTCGCAGACCCCGGCATCGGGTTCGGAAAGCACTTGCACCACAACGTCGCCGTGATGGCGTCGCTGTCGCTCTACCACGCGCTGGGGGTGCCGGTGCTGCTCGGGGCGTCGCGCAAGAAGCTCATCGACCATATCTCGGATGTGCCCAATCCTGCCGACCGGGCTCCAGGCTCTCTCGCCGCGGCGCTGGCTGGGGTGGCGCAGGGGGTGCAGATCATCCGGGCGCACGACGTGGCGGCGACGCGCCAGGCGCTCAACGTGTGGCGAGTGTCGCTCGCCGGAACGGATGCAGCGCTTTCTGACGAAAGTTACGGCTGATCAATGTTCTGCCGTCCCGCCGGGGGCGCTTATAGCTTTTGTTACGGCGGGAAAGGTAATTTGAGTCAGTTGGCAGGGACAGGGCCGGGTTGACGAAATATCTTCGTAACCGGCGGTTACCGATTGCTCGCAAGCGGCGATTTGTAAGGGTAGCGTATGCAAGCTAGTACGCCGGGCGGGAAGCGCGGTTCGCGCGCCAGTAAGCCGAAGCCACAGAAGCCAGCCAAGGGGAATTCCATGTCGCGCCGCTATTTCGGGACGGACGGTATTCGCGGTCTCGCGAACAAGTCGCCGATGACCTCCGAGGTGGCGCTCAAAGTCGGCATGGCGGCGGGCAAGATATTCCAGACGCAGAGCGACTATCGGCATCGCGTCGTCATCGGCAAGGATACGCGCCTGTCGGGCTACATGCTCGAGGCGGCGCTGATGTCCGGCTTCACGGCGGTCGGCATGGACGTGTTCCTCCTCGGCCCGATGCCGACCCCGGCCGTGGCGATGCTGACGCGTTCGCTGCGCGCCGATCTCGGCGTGATGATCTCGGCTTCGCACAACCCGTTCGAGGACAACGGCATCAAGCTGTTCGATCCGGACGGCTACAAGCTCTCCGATGAGACCGAGTTGCGCATCGAGGAGCTAATCGACGCGAACACGTCCGATCTGCTCGTTCCCGCGGGGGCCATCGGCCGTGCGACGCGCGTCGAAAGCGCTCAGGAGCGGTACATCGAGTTCGCCAAGCGCACGCTGCCGAAGAACCTGCGCCTCGACGGTCTGCGCATCGTGATCGATTGCGCCAACGGCGCCGGCTACAAGGTGGCGCCTGAGGCGCTGTGGGAGCTGGGTGCGGAGGTCGTGAAGATCGGCGTCGAGCCGAACGGCCGCAACATCAACGACAAGTGCGGATCGACGGCGCCGGATGCGCTGATTGCGAAGGTGCGCGAAGTGCGTGCAGATGTCGGCATTGCGCTCGACGGCGACGCCGACCGCGTGGTGATCGTCAACGAGAAGGGCGAGATCGTCGACGGCGACCAGTTGATGGCGGTGATCGCCGAGGCATGGCTGCGTGCAGGCAAACTCAATGCCGGTGGCATCGTCGCGACGGTGATGAGCAACCTCGGGCTGGAACGCTATCTGAAGGGCATCGGGCTCGACATGGTGCGCACGCCGGTGGGCGATCGCTACGTCGTCGAGCACATGCGCAAGCACGGTTACAACGTCGGCGGCGAGCAGTCGGGGCACATCGTGCTGTCGGACTACGTCACCACGGGCGATGGTCTCATCACGGCGCTGCAGCTGCTGGCGGTCGTCGTCTCCACCGGCCAGTCGGTGAGCGACGTGACGAAGCGCTTCGAGCCGCTGCCGCAGCTCTTGAAGAACGTGCGCTATTCCAACGGCAGCCCGCTGGAGGACGCACGGGTCGTGAAGGCGATCGACGCGGGCAAAGCCAAGCTCGGTGAGCAGGGGCGCCTCGTGATCCGCCCGTCTGGCACCGAGCCGGTCATCCGCGTCATGGCGGAGGGCGACGACGAGCGGCTGGTGTCCACCGTCGTCGGCGATATCGTCGAAGCGGTGCGTGCTGCCGCAGCGGCCTGACCCCTCGAGTGTTGAGTTGGGTTGTGCGCGTGGAATCACTTCGCGCGCGCCGCTGCCGTGGTTAAGAGCCGGTTAACGGGCACGTCCTTCGGGCGTCTCAAAACAAAACGCTGATTAAGCGGTCTTTAAAACTTCTTCCCCATATTCGCTGACTGAGCACCGTTTCGCGTTCGCCGCTCGAGCCGACCTGTATGGCGGCATGTCGAATTCGAAGGGGAAGTTAGATGAATACCAATCGCAGTTCTTTCGCGCTGGGCGCGGCGCTCGGGTCGGCTCTCGTGCTCGCCCTCAGCACTCCTGTTCTGGCAGCAGACATCTATGAGGGCGGCCTCAAGGGCGCTTACGAAGTGCCGCCCCCGGTGGAAGACCGTGGCTTCTACGTCAAGGGCTTCATCGGGCAGGCCAATCCCGACACTGGCAACATGTGGAACGAAGGGTACGAGACGAACGACTTCACGGTGTACCACAACGACATCAAGTCGAGCCCACTCTACGGTATCGGTTTCGGCTGGCAGGCACGTCATTGGCTGCGCTTCGACCTGACGGGCGAGTATCGCGGCGACACGACGTACTTCGGCAGCGACTCCTATCCGGCTGGTGGTGGCTTCGATGCCGGCACGAACGAGTACACGGCGGACATGAAGTCGTGGCTCGGTCTCGCCAACGCCTACATCGACATGGGCAACTGGTGCGGCTTCACGCCCTACATCGGCGCCGGCATCGGCTTCTCGAACATCTCGGTCGAAGGCCTCAAGGACGTCAACGTTCCCAACGACAGCGTTGCCTTCGGCCAGGACAAGAACACGACGAACTTTGCCTGGGCTCTCTATGCTGGCGTCAGCTTCGACGTCACCCCCCAGGTGGTTCTCGATCTTGCCTATCGCTATGCCGATCTCGGCAATGCGCGGACCGGAGACGTGACGACTTTCGACGGAGCCTCGAGCTATTCGGGTCACCACATCAAGGACATTACCTCTAACGACCTGCTGCTGGGCGTGCGCTACAAGCTGCAGCGCGAGCCGGTGGCCTACCAGCCGGTGAAGTAATCCTGCGGGGACTTTACGCAGTCCCCTCACACGATCCGGCCGGGCCCGTCGCAGGGCCCGGCCACCACGGCCCGGCGTCGATCGCGGCCGCCTGAGACTGAAAGTTCGATTTCCTAGTTTGCTTACGCGTGAGGCCGACGCCAGTAAGGCGCTGCGGTCTTCAAAAGCAGAGTTAGGACGTCGGCGCGGTCTCAAGGCCAGCCAGCCGTCAAGCAGGGATCGACGCATATGAACCGCGCACTCAATGCAGTATCGCTCGCCTTCGTGGTCGCCGCCGGAATGGCCGCGGCCACCGTGTCGCCCGCGCTGGCCGACGGCGATCCATACTATTCCAACGGCATCAACGCATCGGGTGTGCGCACACCGGTCCCTGCTCCGATCCCCGTGCCGATCGAAGAGGCCGAGTGGTACTTCCGCGGTGACTTCGCTGCCGGCTTCGGCGGCTCGCCGTCGGTCAATGTGCTCGGCTCGAACCTCACCGAGTCAATCTTCGGCGGCAACTCCAGGTGGTCGGACAGCTTCGAGCCGTCGTTCACCGGCGGCGTAGGCGTGGGATATGTCTGGAGCCCCAACTGGCGCACGGACTTCACGGTCGACATCCATTCGATCATGCACACTGAGCAGAATGGCGACGTCTTCTTCGGTCCGAATACGTACCTCATCACCGAAGATAAGACGAAGATGATGTCGACGATTCTGCTCCTCAATGGGTACTACGACTTCCGCACCGGATCACCGTGGACGCCCTATCTCGGCGCCGGCCTCGGGTTCGCTGTGAACCAGCTAACGCAAAGCGCGACGCTCAACGATAGCGGGGCGGCCAATACCCTGACCCAACGCAGCACAGACACCGCATTCGCGGCCGCGGCGATGGCCGGCGTTTCCTATGATTTTTCTTCGTTCTTTGCCATCGACGTGAACTACCGCTTCCTGCACATCGGCGGGTCGCAGGTCACGCTGTCGAACATGGGCGTGCCGCTCTACACGACGGAGATCGGCGACCTCAACGAACACCAGATCCGCGCCGGCTTCCGGTTCTATGTGAACTAGCCCAGAGCGCACCCGGTTCGCGTAGGGGCGCTCCCACGGGGGCGCCCCATTTGTTTTTGGTGCCCGAGTTGACGCGCGAGCTCCCGGGCTCGTAGATGCGCCGGATATGAGCAGCATCGCCAAGCCATCGCGCCGTCCGAAGCGGCCGTATTTCTCCAGCGGGCCGTGTGCCAAGCGGCCGGGCTGGACGCCGGACGTGCTTGGGCCGGCGTTGCTCGGCCGCTCGCATCGGTCGGCTGCCGGCAAGGAGCGGCTGAAGCTCGCCATCGACCTGACGCATCGGTTGCTCGAGTTGCCGGCGGACTATCGCGTCGCGATCGTGCCGGGGTCCGACACGGGTGCTTTCGAAATGGCGCTGTGGTCGATGCTCGGCGCGCGCGGTGTCGATGTGCTCGCGTGGGAGGCGTTCGGCCATCGCTGGGTCACCGACATCGTTAGCGAACTGCAGCTCCCCGACACGAGGGTGCTGGATGCCGAGTACGGGCAGCTGCCGGATCTCTCGGCCGTCGATTTCGAGCGCGACGTCATCTTTGCGTGGAACGGCACCGCGTCCGGGGTTCGTGTACCCGACGGGGACTGGATCGCTGCCGACCGCGCGGGGCTGACCTTTGTCGATGCGACTTCAGCGCTATTCGCGCAAGCGGTCGATTGGCGAAAGATCGATGTCGCGACCTTCTCCTGGCAGAAGGTCCTCGGCGGGGAAGCAGCGCACGGCATGATCGTGCTGTCGCCGCGCGCGATCGAGCGACTGGAGACACACCGTCCCGCCTGGCCGGTTCCGAGGCTTTTCCGCCTGACAGAGAACGGCCGCGTGGATGACGGGATTTTTGCGGGCGTGACAATCAACACGCCCTCCTTGCTCTGCGTCGAAGACTATCTGGATGCGTTGGCGTGGGGCGCGGGCGTTGGGGGCCTCAGGGCACTCAGGGCGCGCGCCGATGCCAACGCGCAGGTGATCTTCGACTGGATCGCCCGCACACCATGGATCGCCAACCTCGCCGCCGACCCGGCGACACGGTCCAACACGTCAGTGTGCATGCGCTTTACGGAGGTCGCAGGGGGCGCAGAGGTGGAGCGCCGGGTCGCCCGGAGCATGGTCGCGTCTCTCGCAGAGGAGGGCGTCGCCTATGACGTCGGCGCCTATCGCTCGGCTCCGCCGGGCCTGCGCGTCTGGTGCGGGGCCACGGTCGAACGTTCCGACCTCGAAGCCCTCACCCCCTGGCTCGATTGGGCCTATCACAAGGCTTTGAGCGAGCAGCATTAACGGCGCTGCCCAGCCGCCGGCGTGAGCTCCGGAACGGCCATAATTCAGACGCGAACCACTCGCACTCGTCTGTCCCAAGGGGGCCTTTCGGCGCCCGCGGACTTAAGCTCGAGAAATGGACGGGGCAAGCATGCGCACCGCTGTCGCGATGGCTGGAGCCATCATCCTGGGGTCACTCGCAGGGCAGGCGATGGGGGCAGAGGTTCCCGTCGCGTCGCGCATCGAAACGGTCACGGTATTTCCCTCGGGTGCGGAGGCGACGCGGACGGCGCGCCTGTCGCTGGAAAAGGGCGAGCATACGCTGGTGATCAGCGACCTTCCGGCCGAGGTGGTCCCGGGGTCGATCCGCGTCGACGGCAAGGCAACGGCTGGCCTCGACATTCAGTCCGTCGATACGCGACGCCGCTACATTCCCCGCGCCGACCAGGAAGCGCTGCAGGCCGAGCGCAAGAGCATCGAGGACGAGATCGAGAAGCTGCGCGACGAGCGCGGCCTCGTCCAGGGCCAGGAGGACGCCGCGCAGACGCAAAAGGTGCTGCTGCAGAATCTCGCCGAGATGCCGAGCCATCCACAACCGCAGGAAGGTCAGCCGGCGCCCGGTCCGCAAGCAATTCCGAATACCGACTGGCAGCAGGTGCTGTCGTTGATCGGCACGGGCATGGTGGATGCGCAGCGCTCGGCGCTCGATGCCGAGGTCAAGAAGCGCGATCTCGATCGGCGTATCGCAGAGTTGGAAAAGCAGCTCGCGGCGCTGGCGCCGGGCCGTGTCGAGCAGACCGAGGTGAAGGTGTTCGTGGTCGCTGCGGCGCAGCTCGAAGCCGATCTGACGGTCCGCTATCAGGTGTCGAGTGCAAGCTGGGCTCCACGCTATGACGCCCGTCTGTTCACGGGCTCTAAGACCGCGCCGCCGTCGCTGGAGCTGGCGCGCCGCGCCGACATCATGCAGAGCACCGGCGAGAGCTGGAAGGATGTGGCGCTGCTGCTGTCGACGACGCGGCCAACAGCGAATGCTTCAGCGCCGATCATCGACACGGTGATAGTCGATTATGCGCCTGAGCCGCGCCCCGTGGCTGCGATGAGCGCGGCCAGGCCCGCTCCTTATGCCGACTACGATGGGCTGGCAGATGGCAGGAGCAGGAAGCTGGCTCTCGGCGGCAACCGCGGCGAAGCTCCGGTGGAGGCGGCCCCGGCGCTCGAAATTGCGCAGCAGGGTGCTGCCGCAGTGGTGGCGCCATTCCAGGCCGTGTTCACAGTTCCCGGCAGGTTGACAGTGCCGCCCACCGGCGAAACGAAGCGCGTCTTCCTGCAGCAGGACCAGATCGAACCGGTGCTGACCGTGCGCACGGTGCCGAAGGTTGATCCGAAGGCCTACCTCTACGCCAAGCTCGTGCTGCCAAAGGGCGCTCCGCTGCTTCCCGGCGACACGGCGCTCTTCCGCGACGGGACGTTCGTGGGCTCGGGCGCTCTGCCTGCACTGTCGCCTGGAGAGGATCACGAATTGGGCTTTGGCGCCGACGATCAGATGCGGGTGCGGCATGCGATCGTGGATGAGAAGCGCGGCGAGACGGGGCTCATCTCGTCGGCAAAGACGGACAGCCGCAACTACCGCATCACGGTGAAGAACATGCACGAGCGGGCCGTGGAGATCGTGGTGCAGGACCAGATCCCGGTCTCGCAGAACGACGACATCAAGGTCGAATACCTGGGGCCGACGCCGAGCAAGAAGGACCTGGACGGCAAGCGCGGCGTCATCGCTTTCGAATCCAAGCTGGGGCCGGAGGAAGAGCGGCAGATCGAGTTCGGCTACCGGGTCATCTGGCCCGGCGCGAAGAGTGTGATTTACAGGTAGTGACACCAGCTGAAAGAGGCTTTGTCTGCGGCGGTCGTTGTACGAGCTGAGAGCCGCGCCACTTGGCGCGTGGGCCCCTTGGGCCCCTGCCGCTGGCGCGGCCAAGAGAGGCCGGCGCGTCCGGACAGCTTGAAAATAGGCATTTTGGGCCTTTGCGGCTGGCTCGCACCCGGGAGGGGGTTGGCGGCGGCGAATCTGCGCTATAAGGCCCTGAATGGCCCCGGCATCCGTTCCGGGGCTTCTTTGTGAGTGGGATCTGAAGGACTATGGCGAACGTCGCGGTGGTCGGCGCCCAGTGGGGCGACGAGGGCAAAGGCAAGGTTGTTGATTGGCTGTCGGAGCGCGCCGATATCGTGGTGCGATTCCAGGGCGGCCATAACGCCGGTCATACGCTCGTCATCGGCGACAAGACCTTCAAGCTCTCGCTGCTGCCGTCCGGCGTGGTGCGTCCCGGCAAGCTCGGCGTCATCGGCAACGGCGTCGTCGTCGATCCGTGGGCTCTAATTTCAGAGATCGAGAAGCTCGGCGCGCAGGGCGTGTCGGTGACGCGGGACAACCTGCGCATCGCCGGCAATGCGACGCTTATCCTGCCGCTGCATCGCGAACTCGACCAGATGCGCGAAGAAGCGGCCGGTGCCGGCAAGATCGGCACCACCGGACGCGGCATCGGCCCCGCCTACGAGGACAAGGTCGGACGGCGCGCTATTCGCGTGCAGGATCTGCGCAACCCGGCGACGCTGGGCGACAAGGTCGACCGCATTCTGGTGCATCACAACGCGTTGCGGCGCGGGCTGTCGAAGCTGGAAGTTTCCAAGGACGCCCTGATCGCTGAGCTGCTCGAGGTCGCGCCGAAGGTGCTTCCGTTTGCCGACGTGACGTGGGAGCTGCTCGACTCCGAGCGCAAGGCGGGTAAGCGCATCCTGTTCGAGGGCGCGCAGGGAGCTCTGCTCGACATCGACCATGGCACGTATCCGTTCGTGACGTCGTCGAACACTGTGGCGGCGCAGGCGGCGACCGGCTCGGGCATGGGGCCGCGTTCGATCGGTTATGTGCTCGGCATCGCGAAAGCGTACACGACGCGCGTCGGTTCGGGGCCGTTCCCGACCGAGCTGACCGACGAGGTCGGAAACCGCCTCGGCGAGCGCGGGCGCGAGTTCGGCACGGTGACGGGACGCAAGCGGCGCTGCGGCTGGTTCGACGCGACGCTGGTGCGGCAGACGTTGAAGATCGCCGGCATCGACGGCATCGCGCTGACGAAGCTCGACGTGCTCGACGGGTTTGAGGAGATCAAGGTCGGCGTCGGCTACATGCTGGACGGTGAGCGCATCGACCGGCTGCCGGCGAGCAGCAGCGCGCAGGCGCGGGTGCAGCCGATCTACGAGACGCTCGAGGGCTGGTCGCAGTCGACGGCCGGGGCGCGCTCGTGGAGCGAACTGCCGGCGCAGGCGGTGAAGTACGTGCGCTACATCGAGGAGCTGATCGAGCGTCCGGTGACGATGCTGTCGACCAGCCCGGAGCGCGACGACACGATCCTGATGAAAGATCCCTTCGCGGACTGATTCTTACTTGGGCGCCGGCGACTCCCCCGCGGGGAGCCGGCCGCCGGCGCCAGCTAGGCGGGCGGGGGCAGGGCGTCGTGGTGGGGGACGTCCTCAGTGGTGATGTCCCAGAACGGCTGAGCGCGCTTGAAGATCACCATTTCGGGTTCGAACCA
>CALRVN010000139.1:0-9417 GCA_943371625.1 Hyphomicrobium sp. CS1GBMeth3 | reverse complement strand
GGCGCCGAGGCGATCGAATAGCTGCGTTTGGCCTGGTAGCCGTCGGGGGCGGTGAGGCGCACGTCGACATGCTGCCCGGCGCGGAAGTCGAACGGCTCGGGTAGCGCGAAGAAAACGCTTTTGATGTGCGGGGTGCGCTGAACGATGTCGACGATGCGCGCTGTCTGCCACTTGGCGGCCGGCCGTTCGCGCTCCACGGTGTCAGTCGGAATCATAACGTTGCTCGCGCCAGGGGTCGCCGTACATATGGTAGCCGCGGAGCTCCCAGAAGCCGGCGGTGTCCTGCTCGGTGAATTGCAATCCGCTCAGCCATTTTGCCGATTTCCAGAAATAGAGATGCGGGACGAGCAGCCGCGCCGGTCCGCCGTGGTCGGCCTCGAGCGGCTCGCCGCCGTAGCGGAGCGCCACCATGGCCTTGTCATCCAGGAGATCCTTCGTCGGCACGTTGGTCGAATAGCCGTCGAAGGTGTGAGCGAGCGTGTAGTCGGTGGGCGGCGTCAGTCCGGCAGCAGCGAGGATGTCGGAGATCAGTACGCCTTCCCAATGGGTGTCGAGCTTGGACCAGGTCGTGACGCAGTGGATGTCGCGTGTCAACTTCGTCTGGGGCAGGGCGTTGAGCTCGTCCCAGTTCCAGCGCTTCACCGGCTTGGGACCGACCTTGAGCGTGAAGCTCCACTGCGACGTTGCGATATGCGGCGTCGGCCCGGCCGAGAGCACGGGGAAATCATCGACGAGGTGCTGTCCGGGAGGAATGCGACCTTCGGTGCCGGCGGGTGTGCCTCTGCCGGTAAATCCGCGCGTGACCATGCGTGCGCTCCATCGCAGCAATGCAGACACGCGCACCGGACACCAACACGGGCGTGGGCGTCAATGAGCTTATCGATTGATCCGGCGCGCTGCGACCGCGTGTCGTTTGGAAATAAGTCATCCCGACCGCGCTAAGGCGCGGCCGGGATTACTGTCTGACGCTATATTGTGCAGGTTTGGATTATTGCGGGATCGCCGCCAATTGCGCCTCGCCGACGTGCTTTCCCTCGCGACGCAGAAAATCGACGAGGGCGCGCATCTTGACCGGCACGTGGCGGCGGCTGGGATAGAAGAGGAAGAAGCTGCCCCAGTTGGGTGACCAGTCGCTCAGCAGCGGCGCGAGCCGGCCCTCGGATATTAGCGCCGAGACGGACACCTCGGGGAGCTGCACGACGCCGACACCGTCGAGCGCGGCGCGCAGAGCGAGGTCGTGGTCGTTGACCGCCAAGGTTCCTTCGACGGCAACGTCGACACGGTCGCCGTCCTTCATGAAGCGCCAAGTGTTGGCGACGGCCTTGTCCCAGCGAAAGCGTACGCAGTTGTGGCTGGAGAGGTCGGCCGGGCTGTCGATCTGCGGATTTTTTGCCAGGTACTCGGGAGAAGCGACGGTGACGATGCGAAAGTTGCCGCCGATCGGCACGGCGATCATGTCCTGGGCGATGTTGCTGCTGAGATGGACGCCGGCATCGAAGTGCTCGCTGACGATGTCGCGGCAGGCGATGTCGACCGAGACTTCGAGATCGATGGAGGGGTAGGCGCTGGAGAAGCGTGCAACGAGTGGACCGATGACAGTCACTGCGGCGAGGGGGTGCACAGTGAGGCGCAGGGTGCCACCTGGCGTATCGCGGTAGGCGTTGACGGCGTCGATGGCGTTGTCGACCCCTTCAAGCACGGGGCTGAGATGCTGGAGGAGTTGCTCGCCCGCTTCGGTGAGGGCAACGCTTCTGGTGGTGCGGTTGAGGAGACGAACGCCGAAGTTTTCCTCGAGGCCGCGGATGGCCTGACTGAGAGAAGGGGTAGAGAGTCCGAGGTGTTCGGCAGCGCGGGTGAAGCTGCGATGCTCGGCAACGGCCACGAAGGCGGTGAGCTGGGCGAACTGCGTGCCGCGGACGCCCTGCCCTTTGCGAGAACTCTGCCTCCGGGTGGAGATACTGCTATTCATGTGTGGCGGCTCCGATCGACGCTTTACAAATGACTCGGCGGATGGTGCTGCGATGTTCATGATTGGGTACTCCGCATGGTGCCCAGCTGCAGGGCAGATTCGATGCACTCTAGAAGCTCTGTCTCGTTGAACGGCTTGGTCAGGTAGCCGACAACGCCAGATTGGATCGCCCGCTCACGCATGCGTGCGTCGGGATAAGCGGTGATGAGCACGGTCGGGATGCGCACTCCGGCGCCGACCAGCTTGTCGTGGAGCTCGATGCCCGTCATGCCCGGCATCTGTACGTCCGCGATGAGGAACGTGGTGCCCCGCATGTCCTCAGAGTTCAAAAAGTCGGTGGCGCATTGGAACGCCTTGGGCGCGTAGCCGGCTGCGCGCATCAGGCTCGCCGTGGCGTCGCGTACCGACTCGTCATCGTCTACGATCGAAATCATTGGCCTCTTGTCCATCTGGCCTCGGTTCGTTGTCGAAGCTAGAGAACCGGCCTCTCGTGCGACATTGCACGTGCGGAGGCCGCCCCCACCTATTTGGCAGACTGAACTAGCCGTTGGCCGCAGGCGACTATGCGTAGGTATAGGTGCTCAGGGCTTGGAGGCGACGGACAGCCCCAGGCGGTCCGCCATGCGGACCAGGTCGGCCAGCGATTTGGCGGCCATTTTGTGCATAACGTTGCCGCGATGCACTTTGACAGTGATCTCGCTGAGATCGAGATCTGCGGCAATCTGCTTATTCATCCGGCCAGTGACGACGTGCGCCATGATCTCGCGCTCGCGCGTGGTGAGACAGCCGAAGCGCTCCTGAAGGCCGGCCATGCCGGCTGCGCTCTGGCGGCGCTGGCGGTCCTGCTGGATGCCGGTCTGGACGGCGTCGAGCAGCTCCTGCTCGCGGAAAGGCTTGGTGAGAAACTCGATGGCGCCGGCCTTGATGGCGCGCACGGTCATCGGGATGTCGCCATGGCCGCTGATGAAGATGATCGGGAAGTTAATCTCCGAGCGGCTCAGCTCGGTCTGGAAGTCGAGGCCGCTCACGCCGGGCAGGCGCACGTCGAGGACGATGCAGGCCGGGGCATCTGGGCGCTTGGCCTCGAGGAAATCACGGGTCGAGGGGAAGGTTCTGACGTCGAGGCCGACAGTGGCGAGCAGGCTGCGCAGCGCTTCGCGGATCGATTCGTCATCGTCGATGACGTAGACGACTGCCTTATCATCGCTCATTGCGCTCAGCTCACCTTGGCGCCAACACTCGGCAGAGTGAAATGAAATACGGCGCCGCGCGGCTCCGCCCGTTCTGCCCAAAGTCGCCCGTCATGGGCCTCAATAATCGACCTGCATATGGCAAGTCCCATTCCGATGCCACTCGATTTGGTCGTATAAAACGCGTCGAACACCTTCGATAGCTGCTCTTCGTTAAGACCGGGTCCACTGTCGCGGACACTGACGACGACGCCGTTCTTATCATCGAGGAACGAGGCGACGACCAGTTCGCGGGGGCCGCCCCCTTCGCTGTGCATGGCTTCGAATGCATTGACGACGAGGTTGAGCAGCACCTGCTGTATCTGCACCTTGTCTGCGGAAACGGACGGCAGATCCGCGCCGAGCGACGTGCGGATTTCGGCACGGCTGCGCTCGGCTTCTCCGCGCGCCAGCGTCAATACTTCGCCGATCGCCTCGTTGATGTTCACGCGGTCGCTGCGCGGCGGCTGCTTCATCGCCATCGCGCGGATGCGGGAGATCACGTCGGCCGCGCGGTGACCGTCGCGGGTGATGCGGCTCAGCGATTCCTGGACCTCGGTGATATTTCCGGCGGCCAGCCAGCGCGATGCAGCTCCGGCGCTGGCAACGATCGCGGCGACGGGCTGGCTCACCTCGTGCGCAATGGAGGCGGTCATTTCGCCCAGCGTGCTGACGCGGTTGGCATGGGCGAGGTTGGCCTGTGCCTGACGCAGATCGTCCTCGGCGCGGCGCGTCGCAGTGATGTCCATGATGGCGCCGACAAACTCGAGCTCCCCGTCATCGTCCGGTTCGGAATGCGCGACGACATGAACGAACTTGATGCGGCCATCCGGAAACAGCAGGCGATGCTTGGCCTCCCAGCTATTGGGGCCATCACCTGCGTGCCTCAGGATATGGCTGACAGAAGCGCGGTCGGCGGGGTGGGTCCGCTCGACAATCATTTCCGGTGTCGGCTTCAAGGCGGGATCGTATTCGAAGATGCGGTACGTCTGGGCCGACCACAGTATATGGCTCGTACGTGGCTGCCAGCCGAAGCTGCCGGTAATGCTGAGCTGTTGTGCCTGGGCAAGGCGGTCCTCGCTGCGGCGTAGTGCATTTTCGGCACGACGGCGCTCGCTGACGTCGTTGTTCGTCTCGAGCACCGCCATTGGCGCGCCGCGTTCGTCGCGTTGCAGCGACCAGCGACTCGCGACCGTGACGCGGGTGCCGTCGCGCTTCACGTGCGTGAGCTCGCCTTCCCACTTGCCGGTCGCGCGCAGGATGCAAACGATCTCGGGCAGCGGCTGCGCGAACACCGTGTGCAGCAGGATGTGCGATGGCTGGCCGATCGCCTCCTCGGCGCTCCACCCGTAGAGCTGCTCGGCGCCTCTATTCCAATAGCGCACGAGATCGTCCAGGCCACGCACCATGATCGCATCGTGGCTCACATCGAGCAGGTTCGCCTGCTCGCGCAAGGATTGCTCGGCAGTCTTGTTCTGCAGCACAAGCACGGTGGTGATGGCGATCGCCGCGAGGCTCACGAGGCAGCGGGCGAACGACGTGCTCTCGATCTCCACGCCGTGCGAGATGAGGAATGCGAGCAACGTGAGGCCGCAGCAGCCCAACGCGATGACGGTCAACTGCTCGCGGTCGGTGATGGTCGCAAGGATGAGGATGACGAGGACGTAGAGAACCGCGACCGCCATGCCGAGCGGTGTGAAGGCGTCGACAGCAAAGATCACGGTCGCCAGCGCAACGGCGGCAGCGATGGTGGCCCACGGGCTCTGGCGTCTCGTCTTAGGGGCTCGCAGGGCCACGGGTCCTTGGTTCATCGAAGGTAGATCTCGCGGGCCAATATGCACTGCCAACACTTGCGCGACAGTTTCGATTGTTCGGCAAACTGAACACTTTGCAGTCGCAGGCTAACTCCCTGCGATACGACGGTGGCCGCCTGAGACCGATACACACCTTCGTATAGTCGCGTTGGCCCAAAGGATCCCTGCGCTATTCCCGCAGCCGACCTGGCCCGCCCCGGCGGTGCCTTGCCAGATACTCACATCCAATTTTTGCCGACCCTCAACACTGCGACAACTACGTCGCCAAGCTTTTCGACCGGTGCCTCCCCACACCACCTACTCAGTCATGACGGTCGCCGCACGCAAGCCGTGAGGCCGTCGTTGGAGCCAGACTATGGGTCTCGTACGTTTCGCGTTGCGATTTCCGCACACGTTCTATGTGCTCGCCGCCTTCATCGTTTTCATGGGCGGCATCGCTGTGCGCACGATGCCGACGGACATCTTCCCCGAGATCAACATCCCGGTGGTGACGGTGATCTGGCAGTACACGGGGCTGTCGACGCCGGAGATGGAGTCTCGGGTCAGCACGTACAGCCAGTACACGATCAGTTCGAACGTCAACGGCATCAAGAACATGGAATCGCAGACCCTCAACGGTCTGTCGGTGCAGAAGATCTATTTCCAGCCGGACGTGAACCTCGATCTGGCGATCTCGCAGATCGTCGCGGCGACGAACGCCATCCGTGCGGTGCTGCCTCCGGGCATCCAGCCGCCGATCATCGTGCAGTTCAACGCGTCGAGCGTGCCGGTGCTGCAGCTTGCGCTCACGTCGGAGACGCTGGACGAGCAGCAGCTGTACGACTTCGGCATCTATAACCTGCGGCAGCAGCTCGCGCCTGTGCACGGCGTGACGTTTCCCACGCCCGCCGGTGGCAAGTATCGGCAGATTATGGTCGACATCGACCCCGACAAGCTGGTGGCGCGTGGCCTGACGCCGAACGACATCGTCAACGCGGTCAACGCGCAGAACCTGACGCTGCCGTCTGGCACGGCCAAGATCGGCAACACGCAGTACGTGGTGCACTCCAACGCCACGCCGCCAACGGTCGAGGAGCTCAACAACATCCCGATCCACGTCGCCAACGGCGCGACGGTGTTCCTGAAGGACGTCGGACACGTGCGCGACGGCGCGGCCGTGCAGCAGAATATCGTGCGGCGCGACGGCAAGCGGGCGGTCCTGCTGAGCGTGATCAAGAACGGCAACGCGTCCACGCTCGAGGTGGTCAACGGCGTTCGCGAGGCGCTGAAGGTGGCGCGGGCGTCGGCGCCGCCGGGCCTCGTCATCGACGAGCTGTTCGATCAGTCGGTCTTCGTGAAGCAATCGGTGGAGGGCGTGCTGAGAGAAGGCGCGATCGCCGCGGCGCTGACGGCGCTGATGATCCTGCTGTTCCTCGGCTCTTGGCGGTCGACGCTCGTCGTCATGATTTCGATCCCGCTGGCGATCCTGTCGTCGATCGTGTGCCTCTTCTTCCTCGGTGAGACGCTGAATACGATGACGCTGGGCGGACTGGCGCTCGCCATCGGCATCCTCGTCGACGACTCGACGGTGACGATAGAGAACACCCACCGGCTGCGCACCGAAGGTGGCATGTCGCTGCCCGAGGCGACGCTGCACGGCTCGGCGGAGATCGCCGTGCCTACGCTGGTGTCGACGCTCGCTATCGCGTGCGTGTTCACGTCAGTGGTGTTCCTGGAAGGTCCGGCGCGTTACCTGTTCACGCCGCTTGGCCTCGCAGTCGTGTTCGCGATGCTGGCGTCGTACGGCCTATCGCGCACGCTGACACCAATCACCATTGGTTTGCTGCTGAAAGGCGAGAAGCACGGCGAAGCCGGCTCGCAGTCGTTCTTCGGGCGCTTCCATGCCGCCTTCGAGCGCGGGTTCGAGCGCATGCGGCAGAGCTATGCGGCGCTGCTCGAGGTGCTCGTGGCGCACCGCTTCATCGTGCCGATCATCGCTGCGCTGGTGCTGGCGCTCGGTGCGGTCATGTACATCCTGGTCGGGCGCGACTTCTATCCCAACATCGACGGCGGCCGCATCCAGTTGCATGTGCGCGCTCCCGCCGGCACGCGCATCGAGACGACGGAGCGCACCTTCCAGGCGATCGAGGACAAGATCCGCCAGGTGATCCCCGACCACGATCGCGAGCTGATCGTCGACAACATCGGCCTGCCGTTCCGCGCGTACAATCTCGCCTTCACCGACGGATCGACGATCGGCGTCAACGACGGCGTGATCATGGTGGCGCTGAGGGAAGGCCACAAGCCAACCGCCGACTACGTGCGCAAACTGCGCGAGGAGCTGCCGAAGGCGTTCCCGAGCGTGATGTTCTACTTCCAGCCGGCCGACATCGTGACGCAGATCCTGAACTTCGGCCTGCCATCGCAGATCGACGTACGCACCATCGGCTACGACAAGGTCAACAATCTGCGGGTCGCGAAGGAGCTGCGGAAGCGGATCGCGGCAATCCCTGGCATCGCGGACGCGCATCTGCAGCAGGAAACCGATGCGCCGGCATTCCTTGCCGACATCGATCGCACACGGGCGGTTCAGCTGGGCCTGAATGCGGGCGACATTATCAACAACATCAACATCAGCCTCAGCTCGTCGGAGCAGGTGTCGCCGAATTTCTGGAACGATCCGGTGACGGGGCGGCCGTACTACATCGCCGTGCAGACGCCGGAGCCTGAGATCAAGTCGGTGAACGATCTCAACAACACTCCGGTGTCGACGCACCTCGCGACGACGGGCGATCCGGGCAGTCCGATCCCAGGACTGCTCAGCAACGTCGCGACGCTGCGGCGGGACAGCCAGCCGACCAACTCCAACCAGACCAACATCCAGCCGGTGTATGACGTCTACGCGGGCGTGCAGGACCGCGACCTCGGCCGCGTTGCGAAGGACATCAATACGGTCGTCACCGACCTGCAGAAGCAGCTGAAGCCCGGCAACTTCATCCAGGTCGTCGGCCAGATCGACAGCATGAACAGCTCATTTACCGATCTCGGCATCGGCATCCTGTTTGCTGCCGTCATCGTGTATCTGCTGATGGTCGTGAACTATCAGAACTTCGGCGATCCGTTCGTGGTCATCCTGGCGTTGCCGGCGACGTTCTGCGGCATCCTGACGATGCTGTTCATCACGGGAACGACGCTCAACGTTCCCTCGCTCATGGGCGCGATCATGGCCGTGGGTGTCGCGTCGGCGAACTCGATCCTGCTCGTCACGTTCGCGCGCGAGCAGCAGCTGAAGGGCGTCCATGCGATCAAGGCGGCGGTCGATGCGGGACATACCCGTATCCGTCCGGTGCTGATGACCGCGTCGGCGATGATCGTCGGCATGATCCCGATGGCGATCGGCGGACCGGGCGAAGAACAGAATGCGGCGCTGGCGCGCGCGGTGATCGGCGGACTGCTGTTCGCGACGCCGGCGACGCTGCTGATCGTTCCCTATCTCTTCGCGCTGCTGCGCAAGGGCAACGACGGAAAGCCTGAACACGGCGTATTTGGCGGAGACGTGTAATGTCGGACGAGCAGCAACACCCGGAGGCCCGCGATTCGGCGACGCCACCCGCGACGACGAAGCCGAAGATCGGCAAGCGAGCCGGATTGCTCGGGCTGGCCGTGCTCGTCCTGCTAGGCGGGGCCGTGGGCATGGGCGCCCGCAACGCGCATCTGCAGAACCAGAGCGCGCTGCAGACTGCCGATAGGCATAAGAACTTCGTGCCGACGGTGCAGGTGGCTACCGTGCGCGACGCCGGTCCGGCGATCAGCGTAACGCTTCCGGGCACGACGCAGGCGCTGACGACGGCCAACATATTCGCGCGCGCGAGCGGCTACATCGACAAGCGCCCGGTCGACATCGGCGACAAGGTGAAGGCGGGTCAGCTGCTGGCAGAGATCACGGCGCCGGAACTCGACCACCAGATCGAGCAGGCAAAAGCGACGCTCGAGCTCAACACGGCAAATCTGGAGCAGCAGAGAGCGAACAGGGATCTCGCGACCATTACTCGGAACCGCGACCGGCCACTTGTTGCCGAAGGATGGTCGACGCGGCAGCAGGGCTCGATCGACGATCAGAACCTGAAAGCGCTTCAGGCCGCGGTCGACCAGGCACATCGCAATATCTCGGCGCAGGAAGCGCAGATCCGCATGCTGGAGCAGGAGAAGGCGTACCAGACCGTGGTGGCGCCGTTCGACGGCGTGGTCACGGCGCGGAATATCGACGTCGGGTCGCTGGTGCAGGCCGATGCAACGACCGGCACCTTCATGTTCACGGTCATGAAGACCGACGTGATCCGCACGTTCGTTTATGTTCCGCAGTCTTCGTCGGTCGGCGTTGCGCCGGGCGTCGAGGCGATTGTGCACATTCCCGAGCTGCCCGGCG
>CALRVN010000138.1:0-9435 GCA_943371625.1 Hyphomicrobium sp. CS1GBMeth3 | reverse complement strand
AATGCTGCATTCTGATTGCCGTAACGGCCGGTGAGGCCGTGCTTCAGTGCGAGCCCGATAGCGCGCGCCCGCGCGAACTTTCCGCGTGCACTCGCCGCCGTGGCGCTTCTCGCGGCGATGAGCGTCCAGAATACAAAGTAGCGCAGCTTGCGGCTCGCTTGGTGTTTGCGCACGTAGAGGAAGCGATTGCGCAGACTGTAATAGACGTAGAGCGTGTCACGCAGCTTGCCTGGTTCGGTCGCGTGCACGGCGGAACTGAGAGGATCGATGCATCCGCGGTGCCCCTTGCGGGATGCGCGCTCGCACAGATCGGCAATTTCGCCGCTGAAGAAATAATCCTCATCGAGATACCCCACATCGTCGAAGAGCGATGCGCGCGCCATGAATACTGTGCCGGGGACATAGTCGACGGGTATCAGCTCGGGCTGCTTGCCGAGTTGCGTCGGGTTGAAGGAGATGCGCGTGCGCGCATGGTTGGCGATGTCGCGGCCCCCGGCGTGATAGCTCGTGCCGGTCGGGCCGGTTTCCATCAGGACAGGTCCGACGATCGACAGCCCTCTATCCGCGTCGAGACGATTCAGCAGCTGCGCGACCGCGGCTTCGCTGACCTCGGCGTCGGTGTTCAAAAGCATGACCGCAGCGCCGTCATCTCTGCCCGTGGCGGCCAGTCCAAGATTGTTGCCGCCACCGTAGCCGCGGTTTGTGGTGCTGGGTATCAGCTTGTCGGCGACCTCGGCGGCCGTCAGTGCCGACAGCGAAGCCTCGGTAGATTCATTGTCGACGATGATGATGGTGGGCTTCAAGGTCTGCCATTGCCTGATCGCCTGCGCGCAGCGGATGGTCTGATCGCTGCTGCGCCAATTCACCAGGACAATCGTCAGATGCATGAATTTCTTGTGCTGTGAGCGATCAGGCGATCGGTGCGATGGCGGGGCTGCCCGATGAGGGTAATTTTTCGGTGCCGATCATCGCGCCGCCACAATAAATTCGCAGTTGGACGGTCGCTCGACAAGTAGAGTAAGCGTGTCTGCGCGGATTGTCCCGCCATGATGTTTGGATGCTTCGACAGGAGCTTGATCACTTGAAGTTAAGATCGCTCCATCTGGCTTTCGTTTCGATCCTGACCGTTGCCATCATCGCAGCTCTCACCGGATCGCTGCGAGCTGAGCCGATGCAACCTCCCGCACCGATCCCTGCCTGGCTGAAGCCTCACGTTGGGACCGGTGACGGGCAGATCGCGCCGGTCGTTCTGCAGCGAGCACGTGCCCTGTACCTGATGAAGATCGCGGACCGCGTCGTCGACAATCCCTGCTACTTCGCCATGGACGCAACGCGTCCGCATGGCTTGGGGGGCGCGGGGCATAGGTTTTACGTCATTTGCGAAGACGCCAAGTCGTTTCGCGCCGTTTCGTCCGGCCACGGCGGCGGGCGCCACCTGAGAGGCATCGCGAATTTCGCCAACGGCAAGCGCTGCGCCAAGAACTTCGGAAATGCCGTCGGTTCGACGCTGACGACGGGCGGCGCCTACGTAACGAGCGAGACGATCACGTCGTTCAAGGGCTACTACGGTCCGGCTGCCGGCAATCAAACGCCGCTGCAGCGCTCGTTCGTGCAGTTCGACGGCGAGGGCGAGACGGCCAACGCGAGAGAGCGCGAGATCGGCGGACACGCGGCGGTGTTGTTGCGCGGCGTGTGCCTGCGCAAGAAGGCGGACAGCCCGTTTGCGGACAAACAGGGCTTCGTGCCGTTCGGGCGGGTCGAGAACTACACCGATGGGCGCAGCAGCGGGTGCACCAGCTGGTCGCCGGCGGATGCGCAGCAGCTCATCGGCATGATCAAGGACAAGCCGACGACGCTCTACATCTATCCTGAGTCAGCGGACATCAACGCGGTCGCGCGGGCAGCGAAGGTCGGCTTGTCGCCGTCCGCCGCGGGGACGTATTGGAATACGTCCTGCCTGAGGGAAATTAAGACCCCTAAGTATTGGGCGAAGGCTGACCTCGAGCCGGTCATCGTCCGTTACGAGAAAAGTCACCCGAAGCCGCCGCCGCAGCCTACGCCGGTGTGCAAGCGCTGAGCGGGCCCATTCGGGGCCGATTTTGCGCGGTGGCACGAAGCGTCAGTCGGTCGCGCGACCGCTTAAATCGCCCGTGCACGCGGCTGGTCTGCTAAAGGCAGCGGGAAATTCATGCCACGCAAACCAGCTCCGCGTTTCGAACGGGCGTGGCGGCAAACTCGTCATCGACCGGGCGTGCCTCGTCGACTAGAACGACAACAAGAATGAGCCCGATCTCAGCGGCTCAACGAAGGGCAAAGCCCAATCCGACATGAGCGAAGCAAACACGTCCCCGTTCCGGCGCTACCCCGCATTCACGTTGCTGCTCACCTGCCGCTTCCTGTCATCGGTGGCGATGCTGACGCAGAGCGTCACCCTCGGATGGCAGGTCTATTCGCTGGCGCGGCTCGAGCATTCGGTCGAATACAGTTCGTTCCTCGTCGGCATGATCGGACTGGTGCAGTTCGTGCCAATGTTCGCCTTCGTGCTGTTGGCGGGCGAGTCGGCCGACCGCTACGACCGCAGGAAAATACTCATCGCGTGCTGCGTGCTGCAGCTGGGCTGTTCTGCGGGCCTGGCGGTCAATGCCAACCTGGCGCAGCCGAGCATGGGGGCCATATTCGCCATCGCCGGGCTCTTCGGTGTCGGGCGCGCCTTCACGATGCCGGCCTCGGCGTCCCTCGGACCGATGCTGGTGCCGCGTGAAATTCTTCCACGCGCGATCGGCTGGAATACGCTCGCCATGCAGAGCGGGATGGTCCTGGGACCGTGGCTCGGAGGCGTACTGTGCGCGGTATCCGTGCCGGCGGCATACGGCTCGGCGGCGCTGCTGTATCTCGCTGCGTGCATCGCGGTGTGGTTCATTTCCGCCAACACCAAACCGGAGCATCAGGGCGGCGGACGGCTGAAGCTGATCGCTGAAGGGCTTTCGTATGTGTGGTCGAACAAGATCGTGTTCGGTGCCATCTCCCTCGATCTCTTTGCGGTGCTGCTCGGCGGCGTAACGGCGCTGCTGCCAGTGTTCGCGCGCGACGTGCTGCACATCGGTCCCGATGGCTTCGGGCTGCTGCGGTCGGGGCCCGCACTGGGAGGCGGCTTGATGGCGCTGGCGCTGAGCACGCGGCCGATTCAGCGGGACGCAGGGTTCTGGATGTTGATCTCGGTCGCGGCTTACGGCTTCGCGACCATCATCTTCGCGATGTCGACGTGGGTGTGGGTGTCGATGCTGGCGTTGGCTGCCCTCGGGGCGGCCGATGCGGTGTCGGTGTTTGTGCGCCAGAGCCTCATCCAGATCGTGACGCCGGATCCGATGCGGGGTCGAGTCACGGCGGTCTCGAGCCTGTTCATCAGCGCATCGAACGAGTTGGGGGAATTTGAAAGCGGGGTGATGGCCCGCTTTCTCGGGCCGGTCGGCGCGGCGATCTTCGGTGGCGTCGGGTCCATCGCGCTGACGGGCGTCTGGGCAAAGATCTTCCCGGCCCTGCGCGATGCACATCTCGATACTGCACGCGTCGAGATGCCGGCGAAGACCGCCGTCGCACCGCCGCCGAGTTAGATGCGCTGAAGCAGGAATATGATCAGCACGATGACGAGGACGGTGCCGAGCAGCCCGGACGGTCCGTAGCCCCAATCGCGACTGTGCCCCCAACGGGGAAGTGCGCCAAGCAGCGCCAGAACAAGTACGACGACGAGAACAGTTTCGAGCATGGAATGCGGCTCCTTATCTTCTTCGCCGTGACAACGTCATCTCCGCACGCGCAGTTCCTCAGAACGCTGCGGTTCCGCCGAGTAGCGCAAAGCAAAAGAGCCCCCGATGATGGCATCGGAGGCTCTTTCTGAAGTTGTCGTGTGCTGTGCTGAGGCGACTTGCTCAGGCGGTGGTCAACGCGGGGCCGGCAGAGGCCGCCTGCTTGTTCTTGCTGGCGCACGGAGCGCCCGAGAGCAGGAAGCCGACCATGTCCGGCGTCATCGGCTTGGCGGCGTAGGTATGCGGCACCGTCCCGAGACCGGCACCGACGTTCGGATGGCCGGAGAGCACGATCACCTTCACACCCATGGACTGCAACGCGTGCGCGATGCTGCTGCCGGTCAAACCATCGGAGAGCTCGAGGTCGATGAAGGCGACGTCGGGCACCTCTTGCTCGGCTGCTTTCAACGCTTCGGAGGCGTTGGCGTAGACGCCCAGCACACGGTGTCCGACTTCCTCGACGCTCATGGTGAGATCGGCGGCAAGCACGGCATCGTCCTCGCAGATCAATACGGTTGTCATGGCTTGTGCTCCTTCGGGCCGTTAACGCGATGCTCGGACGGCGAGTTCCGCGCTGCAGCATTTTGGCTCACCGGATTGGGGGCCCCTGTCGCGCCGGTTTGGTCGAGGCGGGCGGCGAGTTCGTGCATACGCGGCGGCGCGGGCACGAGCGTTACGGGCTCGTAAAGGAAGCGGAGTTGTTTTGAGGTAACGCGCGTCCAGTGAAAGCCGTCCACCATCCCAGGCCTCCCATTCCCCTTGGCCGATATCTCGGCCGGGCAGCTAACGAACGTCGCGCCCTCCGCGTTCCCCGGCGGGTCGGCGCTGGAACCGGACCACGGGGCCGAGTGTTAAGGGTCGAGTTTTGCACTGCAACGGGGTGGGCGTTGAGGGACTGCGGTTTTCGGGCCCGTGGCCCTGGCCGCCGATCGCCAGTCGATAGGTAAAGGCTCCGGATCAGCTGCAGCAGCTTGGTAAGGCTGCTGGGGAAGATATCGGTGTGTGCGCCGGCGGCATCGGGTGCGGGCAACCAACCCTTCACCGGCCGCAGCGTTGACTGGTGTGGGACACGGAGATGGACATGCCGCGACAACTCAATCGCTACCGCTGCCGTTTGCTGGACGCGGTGCAGCTGACGGCCGTCGCGCTTGTAGCGATCGCCATGGCGGCAACCCTCGGCGGCGCGCTGTCGCTTCCGGCCCGATTGCAGCTCCAACCGAGCGACTACTTGATGGCTCAGCGCCTCGGGCATTCCGCGCTGCTGGTCGGCGTCTTGGGTGGCCTCGCGCTGGTGGCAGCTGCTCTTCACTCTTTTCTTGTGCGCGAGACAACGGCTGCGTTCGCATGGTCGATCGTCGCCGTCTGCGGACTTGCCGCGGCGCAGATCGTATTCTGGGCTGTGGCGTTCCCGATCATCGCCGTCACTCAGGATTGGACCGTCGTTCCCGAAAGCTTCGAGGGCATACGCCATCAATGGGAGTATGCGCTAGCGGCGGCTGGTGCGTTGTGCTTCGGGGCATTGCTCGCCACGGTGCGGGCCATCGAGGCAAGCCGGCCGATTGCCAGCCTCGCCATCTTAGAGTCGATCGAGCGTGACGCGGCCGTGCGTGCAGCTCGCAGCCGTGCCCAAGCGCTGGAAGGCAACAAGCCTGCACTCGAGCGCAACGTTGCTGCTTAGCTGACCGCCTTCGGGAGCCACTGGTAGAGCCAGGTCTCAGTCAGGGTTTCATCGCCAAGGCGCAGGTAGCAGCGAAGGTCTACGGGGCCTTCGCCCTCTGTGGCGAGATCGAACAGTGCGCGCCAACGGTTGGTGCCGACCACTTTAACGACATAGGCGTTGTCGACGCGACCGCGTGAATGCGAAACGACGGGCGTGACGTCGAAGCGTTGCGCCATGTCCGCGAGCGGTCCGCCCACGAAGTCGATGACGAACTTGCGCTTGTCGGTGTCCTCCTTGCGAAGGACGCCGGGGGCGCCGCCGGCGCCGGTGTAGGTCGCCACGACGCGCCCTATGTTGACGGGCGGGTTCGGCTCGTCATTTCCCCAATATAGCTTGTAGTTGAACTGCAGCTCGTCGCCCGCTTTCACGGGCGCCTTCGGCACCCAATACGCGACGATGTTGTCGTGCACCTCGTCGGTGGTCGGGATCTCGACCAGCTGTACTGCGCCCTCGCCCCATTTGCCGACCGGTTCGACCCAGATGCCTGGCCGCTTGTTATAGAACGCGCCGTCGTCGAGGTATTCGGCGAAGTCGCGGTCGCGCTGCATAAGGCCGAAACCTTTCGGGTCGGCATCAATGAAAGAGTTGGTGCGCACGATGTGCGAGTTGGTGAGCGGGCGCCAGATGTGCTCGCCGGTGCCGGTCCACATGGCGAGGCCGTCGCTGTCGTGGATCTCGGGGCGCCAGTCGGTGGCGTAACGGCGGTCGTTCTCGCCATACCAGAACATGCTGGTGAGCGGCGCGATGCCAACCCGGTCGATGTTGGTGCGCGCGTAGAGGTCGGCGCTGACGTCAATGATGGGCACGCGGGTTTTCGAGGCGGTGAACTTATAGGCGCCGGCGATGCTCGGTCCGTCCAGCAGCGCATAAACCGTGATGGTGGCGCTGTCGCCTTGCGGCTGCTCGAGCCAGAACTCGGTGAAGCGCGGAAATTCCTCGGGCTCGGGCATGGCGGTGTTGATCGCGATGCCGCGCGCGGACGCGCCGTACTGGTTTTCCTCGCCCGAGGTGCGGAAGTAGCTGGCGCCCTGGAAGGCGAGCCAATCGGTTTCCTTGCCGCGGCCGTCCATGACGCGGAAGCCGGAGAAGCCGAGGTCGGATGGCAACTTGCTGGCGAAGTCGGGATCTTTGTAGTCGAAGCTGTCGGCGGAATAGAGGATCTCGCGGGCGGAGCCGTTCGAGAGTTCATAAATGCGTACGGGCAGCTGGTTGTACTTGTCGACGTGGAAGAGGCGCACCGGGCAGGCGCCAGGTCCGGCGGGGAACAGCGCGCGGTCGCCGCGATACTTGATCTTCTGCACGGCGTCGAAGTCGACGTCGGCGACGATTGCTGGCGCTGCCGCGGGCGTGGCGTAGGGCTTTGCCGCGAGTTCCTTGGCGCGGGCGCGCAACTCATCGAAGCTGAACGGCTGAGGTTTGCCGAAGCGCGTGCCGAGCGGTGGCTGTCCTGCCCTCGCGGGGGCCATTCCGGCGAGTGCCAATAGGAAGGCCCACTGGCCTCCGGCTGCGAGGACGTGTCTGCGACTGACGGCCGACATGCTCGATCCCTAGACTATATGCTCAAAAAGACGCCACGAATTGGCGAACTGCGTGCGGGCTTGTCAATGGTCACTCAAGACCAGGGGTAACCAACGGTTCCGCTGCGATGCAGCAGCGGGCGGATGTAGTCCCGCGAATGTGGCGTCAGTCGATCGATAGGAAGGAAAGTTCGGGACGGGCGACTAGCAGCATCGCCGGTGCAGGGGGCTTGCTAAGGGCATGACGCCGCACCCATTTCCATGGGTGCAAGGAGATCGCCATGAGCAAGCAATCAGAGGAGGGGCGGACATCTTGGATGCAAAAGCCCGCGCGGCGCAAGAGCGACACCAATCTTGGGCGGAGATCCGGAAGTGGGGACGCGCGCGACGATAAGGCGCGAGCAGAGGAAGAGCTCAACGACGCGCTCGAGCAGACGTTTCCGGCGAGCGATCCGGTGTCGATCGAGAGCACACTCGTGCCAGGTGGCCGGCGCTGAGTTGGGCCCGCGCTGAAGGTCAGCGCGGGGTTTTGCTACATCTGGATCTTGGCGCGGCCGGTCAGAGGATCGCGGCCGCCGCGGTACTCATACTTCTGCTCCGCGGTCCACTGCGGGGCCGCTTCTGCAGGCTCAGCGTGATCGCCAGCGGCGCCGACCTGGTAGGGTGGCTCGTAGGTCCCGGGTGCGTACTGCGACGTGACAGAGCCGCTCATGTCGCTCGGCGTGCCGCCGTACATCGCCGAGCTGCAGCCCCCCAAAGCGAGAGCGCCGAGGGCGGCGACGAGCAATCCGAGGTGGGCTCTTGGGTGGTGTGAGATTTGATGGGTCATGTGCATCTGCGCCGGAAAGGGGTTCGTTTCATTATGAAACGCCGGGCAGAGTCAGCCGTTCCCTCGAAGCTGCTGCAACCTAACGATCTTCAGGCGCCGTTGCGGGCGGCGGAGGCGATGTAGTTGACGTCGGTATCGGTGCCACTGAGGCGCCAGGTGTCAGACATCACGTCGTAGATGATGCCTTCGATGCTGGGAGCTCCGAAGCCTGCGGCTTCGAGATAGCGACCAAGTTCGTCCGTGGTGACGAAGCGGTTCCAGTCGTGCGTTCCGCGCGGGATCCAGCCAAGCACGTACTCGGCAGCGATGATGGCGAGCGCGTACGATTTGAGGGTGCGGTTGAGCGTCGACATGACGATAGCGCCGCCGGGACGAACGAGCTGGCCAAGGCTTTTGATGAAGGCGGCCTGGTCGGGGACGTGCTCGATCACCTCCATGCACACGACGGCATCGAACTGCTCGCCGCGGGCCACCAGATCTTCGACCGACGCAGTACGATAGTCGATGACAAGACCCTGACCTTCGGCATGGCGACGCGCCACGGCGATCGAATCCAATGTCGGGTCGATGCCGGTCGCGGTCGCGCCAAGGCGGGCCAACGGCTCGGAGACGAGGCCGCCGCCGCATCCGACATCGAGCAGCTTCAACCCGGCAAGCGGCTTCAGACCGCCGGCCGGGCGGTTGAAGTGGAGCAGCAACGCATCGCGAATGAAGCCGAGGCGGGCCGGTCCCTGGGCGTGCAGCGGGCGCAGCTTGCCCGCGGTGTCCCACCACTCCCCGGCGAGACGCTCGAAGCGCTCCACCTCGACCGGGTCGAGATTGGGCGCCTTAGAGACATTCGAAGGTGCTGCGTATGCGTGGGCTTCGGTGGGCATGCGGCGATACGGGAGGCAGCGAAACAGAATGTCAAGGTACGGGATATTGCGGGAAGGGTGGGATGCCGTTAAGAGAACGCCGCAATAGCGGGATTCCTGTTCACCCCCGGCAGTTTGCGCCACTCGACCGTCGCGCCTGATGCGATCGGCGCGCTCAGCCAATCCTTCGAATTGCATATAAAGAGCCGCACGGCGGGAAACGATGGCTGTTGTTGTGATGAAGTTCGGCGGCACCTCGGTCGCCAACGTCGAGCGAATTCGCAACGTGGCGCGGCACGTGAAGCGTGAGGTCGACGCCGGCAACAAGGTGTGCGTCGTTGTCTCGGCCATGTCGGGCGCCACCAATCAGCTCGTGGCCTGGGTGCGCGAAGCTTCCGTGCTGCATGACGCGCGGGAGTACGACGCCGTCGTCGCCACGGGTGAGCAGGTCACGGCCGGGCTTCTGGCCATCGTGCTGCAGTCGATGGGCCTGCAGGCGCGGTCTTGGACGGGCTGGCAGATTCCAATCACCACGAGCGCGGCGCACGGGTCAGCACGCATCACCGGCATCGACGGCGCAGAGCTGCGCCGCCGGTTCGAGGAAGGCGAGGTCGCTGTAGTCACCGGCTTCCAGGGCATCGAGCCCGAGCGTCGCCGCATCGCAACATTGGGACGCGGTGGCTCAGACACCAGCGCCGTCGCCATTGCGGTC
>CALRVN010000137.1:0-9458 GCA_943371625.1 Hyphomicrobium sp. CS1GBMeth3 | reverse complement strand
AACCGCCGACCTAAGGATTATGAGACCTTCGCTCTAACCACCTGAGCTATCCCGCCACTTGCCGCGCATTTACGGAGCGCCGGTCCGGCTTGTCAAGAATCCGGCCGTCGGCGCCTGGATTTATTCGGCCGCAACGGCCCTGTGCCCGGCGCCGCGCGTGGAAAGCGCACCGAACAGCCGAAGCCCGTTGTGCTCGTTGAGTTCCATGTCGAGCGGAACATCCGGGTTGCGCCTGCTGCAATTTGCCAGCATGCGGATCTCTCGCTCTAGTCCGTGGCCAGCGTCAGCACCGCCGCCCCCTTTTCAACGCGAGCAAAATGCCAACGCAGCGCCGGGTACTGCTGCTGCCAATACAATGGCAACTCGCCTTCATGCTGACGCGCCGCATCGTCCAGTACAACCGTAGCTCCCTGATCGAGACGCGAGAAGAGCTCCGGCCCTGCCGGATATCTGGCATATGGGCCGGTTTTGCCATGCGGACCGTCGACAACGAGAAGATTGATCGTCGGCGGGATCGGGACGTTGGCCAAATCGTACCAGAGAAAAGGTTCATGCCAGCCTTCATAGGCACGCTTGACCAATGGCGCGTGATAGACCGCTGCAATCGAAGAAAGATTGCGAGCGGCGAGCTCCGCGTTGACCGACGCCGCGATGGCCGCGCTATCCTCGATTGATACTATCCTGATATTTGCAGCTTCCTTCCGCGCAATCAGCGCCATTGTAATGGTCGAAGTTCCAGCGCCGCATTCCACGATATTGGAAGGGCGGAGGCGCTCGATAAGCTCTGCAATTAAAACGAGGATATCGGGCGACATTGCCCAGTTTCTGGTCGGAGGAATGGTTGGAAGGCCATCGATCTTCCGATATAACGCAATCAGGGATTCAACTTGCGGCCAGAGGGGTCTCTTATCGAGATGAGCAGACTCCAATCTTGTGCAAGCTTGTTCGAGGCGCTTGTACAAACTTTCAAAATTCACAACCGAACCTCTAGGTACCTGATGCTCAATATAAAGAACGCTTTCAGATTATTTAGCGGGCGACAGGACAAGAAGGTCAAGGGGCCGAAGAAATATTTTTGTCCAATCTGCGAGTCGTCGGTCAGGAAATGGCGACCTGGTCGAGACGGACGTCAAAAAATGTTCTGCCCGGAATGTTCATCGAAGCCGCGGCAACGAATGGTATGGCTCGCACTTCAGGACCCCACACTCGCTCCCACATGGTGCAGGGACTCAAAGCTACTCCACATAGCTCCGGAGCCCTGCCTCATGGAGCAATTCGAACGAAGCCAGGGCGAGAACTATTTTCCCGGCGACCTCAACGCAGATAGACCGGGGGTCCGCCATGCCTTCGCGGTTGGGGATATTCCGTTTCCCGATTCAGCGTTCGATGTGATCATCTGCAATCACGTTCTGGAGCATGTTGACGATGATCGCCGGGCTATGTCGGAGTTTGCCCGAGTACTGAAGATGAACGGTCTGGCTTTGATTACCGTCCCTATCGATCGAACTCTGAGTTCAACGTACGAAGACTTCACGATCACTTCGCCAGAAGAGCGAACATTGCATTTCGGTCGGCACGATCACGTGAGAAAGTTCGGCATAGATGTGCAGCAGAGGCTCTCAACACCGGAGCTTCGCCTCATCAGCCTTTATCCGAAAGACCTTGCTCCACGGGATGCGACTAGGTTTGGTCTCAGAAGTCATGAGCGATTGCTGGTGGGGTGTAAGCGTCCCGCAGTAATCCCTGCATCCGCCTAGCATGCATGTCCCAGGAAAACTTGCTCGCGACGAGGCGTTTGCCGGCGTTTGCAACTTCAACATAGTATGCCTTGTCGGAGCGCAGTCGGGCGAGTGCGCCGCCGACATCGTCGGGGGCGCAACAAATCGCGGCCTCGCCATATAAGGAGCTGAAGTACTTCGGCAAGATAGTTGGGATGCCGGCGATCATCGCCTCGGCGATCACTCGGCCGAAGGCCTCAATCCATCGAGGATGATGGAAGTAAACGAACACGTCGAGCTCGTTTAAAAACTCGCCGACTGGTCTCGAGCCAAAGGCGAAAGCCGTCCAATTGTTCGGAACGCGCCCCAGCAAACCCTCAACAGTTCCTACGCCGCCGAGGACCCTGACTGCGATGTCAGGCCGGAGCGGATATGCTTTCATAAGCTCACCAGCACTGGATGGCCATTTCTCGACCCCGTCTCGGCTGTGCCTACCTATTGTCAGTAAATTTAGTTGGGCTTGGCGCTCGTAGCGGGATTCGGGACTCAGAGCGCCTGGCTCGGCGTGGAAGAAATTGAACCAATACTGTTCGGCATCGATGAGGTCGAACTGCTTTCCAGAATAACTGTCCCGGATGATTGAGCTTATCGCTAAGAAGTGAGGTTCGAGACCGTAATTGCGCGCAATAATGGACCGCACGGTGCTGAGGTCAAAATCGAAGCGGCCGCGCGCGTTGCGCATGGGGTGATTGACTATGACTTTAATGCAATCAGGAACGACCGGGGGAAGCGACGTATATCGGTTGACAACAGACGGGTGCCGAAAAAAGAGAACCTTGCACGCCGGTTTCGTCTCCAGCCGGACTGACCACGTAAGGCGCCGAGGATGTTTGCGGAAGTGATCTTGGAGTTTAGGGTTGAAGGATCGGCCGGCATTACGCAACGTAGTAGACATACATTGATAGAAGCGAGTTTCGATCCCCATCGATTCGTTGGCCCGAAGTTCCTCGCTTGTGGATGAACTCGAGCCGCCTACGAAACGTGCGTCCGTAGCTAGGCATACGTCGAACTTGTCGATCAAGCTGCACTAATCCTGTGTGCAAAGATGCTGAAAATGATAAGCCCGCTCGAGATCATTCAGGTCACTCAGAGCATCGACTTTCGATACCGGCCAGCCGGCCGCGATAGACCTCAGTTCGTCTGGCGGAAGCGCATCAAATGATTGCGGAAGGCGGCGGTAGGCAATGGAACCCCAACCGGACGGCACTTGGTGCGGCTGCCAATCCTGGGCCTGCTCCGAAGAATGCAGTACCACCAGAATGTTTTTTCGAAACGCTGCAGAATAGACAAGGATATGATCGGGCCAGAGTTCACTGCGCTCCGGGACGAATAGAATCTCGAACTTAGTGCGGCGAATTGAACGACGCAGAATACGTCTAGCAATGCCGAATGCGCGGCGCCGAAAGGACGTCAATGTTATCTGGCTCAAAAACACTATATTCAGAGGGTTTGTCGCGAGCAGATAACGATAGTATTCGGATAGATTCATGTCGCGCCTTGCCGCCACGATGGGGTGGTTTGGCGCGACGCTCTCCGCCACGGCGGGCAAGCGTTTTCTCACGCTGATCGGTTGGTACGCTAACGACATATCGGCAAAGGTCTCCAGGCTGACCGCGGACATCCTCCAAGTCCGCGGCGTCGATACTGAATCTCTGAAATGCCAGTTCCCGAATTGTGCTCGGTTGGGATGAGGATCCCGCGACATCGGCTGTGCGCCGAAGAAGCAAACGCGCAGGCTGCTCGCCAGCTTGCGGAGTGAAGGGCCACGGACAGGCGCTCCACGCTGGCAAATCTCCCACCACTGACGGCGACGGCCATTTGGTTTTGGCGTGCGGGACCGCGCTGCCCAGTACTTCTGACCGCGTGCGAAGACGTGTTGTCGTAGACCGCTCGGTAGCTAGTCTCCCCCATCCCGGAGCCCGCTTTCCCTAGGTAAGCGATCGCCGCAGAGCGGGGTTCTCGATCGATGCTTTGCCGGTCGAATGACACAGGTCGTCCCACAAACCTTACGAAGCTTACGAGAGTGCTACCAGAGGTTGTGGAGAAGCGCAACCGATCCCTTGGTTGTGCCGGCGTGCGCGCGGGTTATAGGGTTGGCCGTGCTGGGACAAAGAGGCGACGTTTGCCACTTGGTCAGCGTTGCCGAAGGCAGGGGATGTCGCGCGCGCTCTATCGGCAGCGCGCCTTGTGGCGGTACCTGACACCAACCGTTACGCTACGGACTTTGAAGCCGCGACTCTAAGATACGCGCGCCGAACCGCGACGCTGAGAGCGTCGGCACGGAGCGCCGCTCCGGCTTGTCAGGAATCCGGCCATCGGCCGGATTTATTCGGCCGCTACGGCCTTGCGCGCAGCGTCGCCCTTGGCGAACCGCACCATGGTGAAGAGGCCGAACGGCCGCAGCGCCTTCCGCTCGAGCAGCGCCAGGTCATCGCAGACCTGGACTCGAGACAGATCGAAAACCGACCGCCAGCCGATCTTGTCGGCGAACGGCGCCATGCGACGCTCGACCCAGCCGCGCACGCCCTCGGTCTGGCTGAAGTGATTGACGAGCAGCACCTCGCCGCCCGGCTTCACCACGCGAGCGAGCTCACGCATGACCTTTTCCGGGTCCGGTACCACCGTCATGACGAACATGGCGACGACCGTGTCGAACGAGCCATCGGGAAACTTCAGGTCCGAGGCGTCCATCTCGTGCAAGCCGGTCACATTGTTCAGCCGCGCCTCGTCGACGCGCTCACGCGCCTTCTCGAGCATCTCCGGAGAAAGGTCGATGCCGACGACCTCGAGGTGACGCTGATAGTCGGGAAGCGACAAGCCCGTCCCCACACCGACCTCGAGCACGCGCCCGCGGCTTTTGTTCAGCACCCGCACCGCGTGACGGCGGCTCTGCCCCGCAACGAGGCCGAAGGTGTAATCGTACACTGGCGCCCAGCGACGATAGGCGTCGAGGACCGCGGTCTCGTCGATGCGGCCGATGCTTACGACGCGCCCTTGGACGCGTTCCAGCAGCGGTGCAGATTGGCGATAGTCAGTTTGCGACATCGTTTTTACGGGCCCCTGGACCCAGATCGTTTAGATCCACTTACCTGTCCGCACGGCTCAACTCGGCAGCGATCGAGCTGCCAGGCTGCCGAGCAATCGTGCGGGCGATGAAGCCGCCGCCCAGAAGCCGGGCGTCGGGTGCTCCGCTGGCATAGAATACACAAGCCTGCCCCGCCGCCACTCCGTCCTCGCCATCTTCTAGCACAACTGTGGCCGCTCCGCCCGCCTCGGCGAAAAGCGTCGCCGCCTGAGGCGCTTGTGACGAGCGGATGCGAGCGTAGATCGGCAGCCCGTCTGCGGCTGCCTCTGAGAAGGGCACTTCACCCAGCCAGTTGGTGTTTCTAAGGAGCAGGCTTTGCGTGCGCAAGCAGTCACGCGGTCCCACCACCACCTCGTTGCGGTCGGCATCGAGTCGCACGACGTAGAGCGGCTCGGGTCCGGGAATGCGCAGCCCCTTCCGCTGACCGATCGTGTAGTTGACGATTCCCTCGTGCCGCCCGAGCTGACGCCCGTCGACGTGCACGATGTCGCCCGGCTTTAGCGCGCCCGGCTTCAGCCGCTCGATGACGCCGGTGTAGCGTCCCGTCGGCACGAAGCAGATGTCCTGGCTGTCGGCCTTCTCGGCGACCGGCAACTGAAGCTCGCGCGCAAGGTTGCGCACCTCGGCCTTCGGCATGTGGCCGAGCGGGAACCATAGGTGCTGCAACTGTTCCGGTGTGGTCGCGAACAGAAAGTAGCTCTGGTCGCGGTCGGGATCCTTGGCGCGCAGGAGCTCCGGACCGTTCGGCCCCTCGCGGCGCTGGATGTAGTGCCCCGTCGCCAGCACGTCGGCGCCAAGCTCCTTGGCGGTATCGAGCAGGTCGCGGAACTTGATCTGCTGGTTGCAGGTGACGCACGGGATCGGCGTCTCCCCCGCTGCATAGCTGGCGGCAAAGCTGTCGATCACGGCCGAGGCGAACCGGCTCTCGTAATCGAGCACGTAGTGCGGGATTCCGAGAGCATCTGCAACCCGGCGGGCGTCGTGGATGTCCTGCCCCGCGCAGCAGCTGCCCTTTCGGCCCGTAGCGGCGCCGTGGTCGTAAAGCTGCAGCGTGATGCCGATGACGTCATGGCCGGCCTGGCGCATCAGGGCAGCCACCACGGACGAATCGACACCCCCCGACATGGCCACCACCACGCGGCGGCGCTCACTGCCCGAGGCTGGGCCCGGGACGGATTCGGCAGGGGGAAGGGCGGGCGTCTTGTCAGTCACGCTTTTGGGTACCGAGGCTTATCTACCTGGAGCGATGGCTCTGCCGGCAAAGACGCTTGCTGCACCGCAGATGCCGCGAATTTAGGGCCGGACCAGGGAATTGCGCAAGTCGGGCCTCTCCGAACACCGTCCCGGTCCCAAATGGATCAGCCCGATACCCCGTCGAAGGCGTTTTGTTGCATAAACCTTAATTGTCCGCAGGATATCGTAGTGCGGTGGATTTATGTTATGTTTACTCAAGGGCTTAGGCCAGCATTAATCGTGTTGGTCTAATACTCAAGGCTGGTCAGCGAGTGTGTAATGAGTATCATGACCGAGCAACAGATGAGAGCGCGGGTGCGCTACGTTATCGGCCCCGACGGGAGCCCGCTGACGATCGCGGATCTTCCTCCGAAAGATACAAAGCGTTGGGTAATCCGCCGCAAGGCGGAGGTGGTCGCCGCCGTTCGCGGAGGCCTGCTGAGTATCGAAGAGGCGTGCGACCGATATAAGCTGACCGTCGACGAGTTCCTGTCCTGGCAGCGCTCGATCGACAAACACGGGCTTCCGGGCCTGCGGGCGACGCGCATTCAAGAATACCGCGACTGACGTGCTCGAAACGCAACGGCGGGGCGAAGCTCCGCTAGTTGCTTTTCGCGGCTCGCTTCTTCTTGCCCTCTGACGGGGGGTGAGCGGGAGGCGCGGGTGCGTTCTCCGACCATCCTTCGGCTTGTGCCGCCGCACATCCGATCGCTCCGGAACCCCACCGGCGCGCGTCGGCCTCCATTTTGGCGGCGAGCGGATCCGGCAGCTTGAGGTTCTCGAACGAGAGGGTCGTCGTCTCGCTTTCAGCAGCGATGCCGATGCGATAGGCGCGTGGGCCCTTGGGCGTGTCGTAGATTCGATTGCGCTCGTGGATCGAGATCTCGGCCTTGCCGCCTTTGCCGGGCGGGTCGGCCTCGGCGTGATAGACGTACTCGGCCTTCAGCGGACCGCTGGCACCGAACCAGCAGCTGAGCGCCCCGCGAGCGATCCGCTCGTAGACCTCGGTCGGCGATCCGACGATCGATGCTTCGGTCAGCGAGCCTGTCAGCTCTGGAAGGCTTGGAAGCGTCGGACCGTTGCCGGCGCAACCGCCGACAGCGGCGCACGTAAGTCCTATGAGCGTCGCTCGTATTGGAATTCGCACCGCCGCTTGCCTCCGTTCGGCGTCCCTGCGGAGAGGCGCACGGCGTGTCGCCGCGCGTAATCCCTCGTGGCACGCGTCGATTGCGATGACAAGGCTGCAACTGCAACAGTGACGACCTACCGCCGTCAGCGGTCGGGCAACGAACCGAATTGGAACGTAAGTCCCGAAATGCGCCCTGACTGTCCCGTCAGGGCGCTACCGATTAGCGGAGCGCCGATGCCGTGCGCTCGGTGCGGCGGCGGTTGCGGACCTGCTCGTGGCTGGTGGGCGAGTCGGCCCGGGCAACCTGCTCCAGCGCCTCGTCGCGCTCGCGCAGTGCAGCTTCCAGCTTCGCCTTCAGGCCGTCAGCCGAGGTGCGAAGATTATCGCGACGTTGGCTCGCCGATTTTGCGAAGGTGGAATAGGCGAAGTGCGCGGGATCGCGGACTCCGGTGCGCTCTTCCTCGGCTCTGATCTGGCGATCGAGATCGCTGGCCATGCCGTCGAACTCGCGGATCATGTGTTCTAAGTCGGCAACTTTGCGGCCCATTTCGTCGGCAGCAAACCGCTTCAGCCTCAACGCCGATTCACGTGCTTTCATGTTCGATACCCCGGACTAATTCGAACTTGCGCCGCAAACTACCCAAGAAGCATGCCAGCACTGCCGTCTCCGCAATTCCGATCGGCGGGAAAATGCGGTCGAGCCCAGAGGGCCCACGTAGGGCGGCGCGACGTTCGCACCAAATCTGACACGTGGCCATTAAGTTGCGGTAAAGCAACGCGAAGATCAATCCCGTCACCGCCGGTGCCATTGGGGCAAAAAAACGGCAGCATTCCCCTAGGGGCGATTCGCGAATTCTGTTACCTCTTGATTCGTAAGCGCATTGGGCTTGCGTGGCGTCACCCTGGACCTAAAGATTCCCGGCGGGGAATAAGGTCAGGGCGGCACGCCGTCGCGGGCTCCCGGTAGATCTGCATACCAGCACATATATTTGGCTTCACCGCAGCTTAGTCGCCGCGAACGCCCCGGTTTGACCGGCGTTTGCGCGTCGCTGGAGGACCATGTGTGGCGCCGGAAGCGTAACCGAGTTGGTTACAGTCCAAGGTAACAAAGCAAGACTTAATTAGGGTTTGTTAACCTTTGAGCGCGTAAATTCCTAACGATGGCTTAGCTTGAAGAGATGCGGGCGCTCTCTTCGGCTTCTGGGGCAGCGGCGCGGACTAAGAGGATCAAACATGAGAGTCCTTCTGATTGAGGACGACAGTGCAACGGCGCAAAGCATCGAGCTGATGCTGCAATCCGAAGGGTTCAACGTCTATACGACGGACCTGGGCGAAGAAGGCGTCGATCTCGGCAAACTTTACGACTACGACATCATCCTTCTCGATCTCAATTTGCCTGACATGAGCGGCTACGAGGTCTTGAAGACCTTGCGCGTTGCTAAGGTCGGCACACCGATCCTCATCCTCTCCGGCCTCGCCGGCATCGAGGACAAGGTTCGCGGTCTCGGCTTCGGCGCTGACGACTACATGACGAAGCCGTTCCATAAGGACGAACTCGTCGCGCGTATCCACGCCATCGTTCGGCGTTCGAAGGGCCACGCTCAGTCCGTCATCGAGACGGGCGATCTGCGTGTTAACCTCGACACCAAGACCGTCGACGTTAATGGCGCGCGCGTGCATCTCACCGGCAAAGAGTATCAGATGCTCGAGCTGCTCTCCCTGCGTAAGGGAACGACGCTCACCAAGGAGATGTTTCTCAACCATCTCTACGGCGGCATGGACGAGCCGGAACTCAAGATCATCGACGTGTTCATCTGCAAGCTTCGCAAGAAGCTCCAGGCTGCTACCGGTGGTCAGCACTACATCGAGACGGTTTGGGGCCGCGGCTACGTGCTGCGTGACCCGAGCGATGACAGCAGCGCCGTGACGGCCGCCTAAAAGCCGATACGACGCGCCGCTGCCAGACGTTTTCGGGAGCCCTCGGGCTCCCGATTGCGTTTAGGCGCTGTTTATGTGCCGCTAATTGCGCGGCAACGTCATTTTACAGCCGTCAAGAGTTCGGTAGTTTCCGCGTCCGGCAAGCGGTCGCGAACCGCGATCCAGAACACCGCGAGCGAGAACGTCGCCACGATGACGAGGTCGCCGTACTTGGGCAGCAGCCCGAGGCCGCCTCCGAAGTTGCCGACGAACGACAGCACCCCGAGGCCGTCGACGAACAGCCAGAACCATAGCG
>CALRVN010000136.1:0-9473 GCA_943371625.1 Hyphomicrobium sp. CS1GBMeth3 | reverse complement strand
CGATGAGGAACTCGATGCCGTCCATAGTGCCCATCGGGTTGAGGATGCGGCGCAGGACGTAGACCTTCTTGAGCTGGTCCTTGGGGACGAGCAGGTCTTCCTTGCGGGTGCCCGAGCGGGAAACGTCGATCGCCGGGAACACGCGCTTGTCGGAGACCTTGCGGTCGAGAATGATTTCCGAGTTACCGGTGCCCTTGAACTCTTCGAAGATGACCTCGTCCATGCGCGAGCCGGTATCGACGAGGGCCGTCGCGATGATGGTCAGCGAGCCGCCTTCCTCAATGTTGCGGGCGGCACCGAAGAAGCGCTTCGGGCGCTGCAGGGCGTTCGAGTCCACGCCGCCGGTGAGCACCTTGCCGGAAGACGGCACGACGGTGTTGTAAGCACGACCCAGGCGCGTGATGGAGTCCAGCAGGATGACCACGTCGCGCTTGTGCTCGACGAGGCGCTTGGCCTTCTCGATCACCATTTCCGAGACTTGCACGTGGCGCGAAGGCGGCTCATCGAAGGTGGAGGAGATGACCTCACCCTTCACCGAGCGCTGCATGTCGGTGACCTCTTCCGGGCGCTCGTCGATGAGCAGCACGATGAGGTAGCACTCGGGGTGATTGGTGGAGATGGAGTGGGCGATGTTCTGCAGCAGCACCGTCTTGCCGGTGCGCGGCGGGGCGACGATCAGGCCGCGCTGGCCTTTGCCGAGCGGGGCGACGATGTCGATGACGCGGGGAGACAGATCCTTGACGGTCGGATCTTCGGTCTCGAGCTTCAGCCACTTGGTGGGGTAGAGCGGCGTGAGGTTGTCGAAGTTGATCTTGTGCTTGGTCGCCTCGGGGTCCTCGAAGTTGATCTTCGAGACCTTGAGGAGGGCGAAGTAGCGCTCGCCTTCCTTGGGGCTGCGAATTTGGCCCTCGACCGTGTCGCCGGTGCGCAGGGCAAAGCGGCGGATCTGGGAGGGAGAGACGTAGATGTCGTCGGGGCCGGGAAGGTAGTTGGCGTCGGGCGAGCGCAGGAAGCCGAAGCCATCCTGCAGCACCTCGACGACACCGGTGCCGACGATTTCGACCTCTTTGGCGGCGAGTTGCTTCAGCGTCGCGAACATCAGCTCCTGCTTGCGCATGGTTGAGCCGTTCTCGACGCCGTGCTCCTCCGCAAAGCTCAACATCTCCGTGGGAGACTTGAGCTTCAGGTCTTCGAGCTTCATTTCCTTCATAGAATGCTCCGGGGGGCCACGGTAGTTGGGGCGGGAAGCTGGAGGTACCGGGCCGGAAGGTGGGGGGTATATGGACGTGGGCAAATGCCACGGGTGGTCTGCCTTGCCCCTTGAAGTGGAGCATCGGCGACCAACTCACAGGCCTGAGCGGCCCCGAGTCGATGCGGAATTCACTTCAGGTATAGCAGATGGAAAAGCAACAGAAAAGCCGCTCGCGAAAGAATTCGATCAGAAGGGCTTCAGGACCACCAGGAGCACAATGAGAACGAGGAACACCGTCGGGACTTCATTGGCGACGCGATAGAACTTCGCCGAGCGGGTGTTGCGGTCTGCGGCGAAGTCGCGCGTCCAGCGGCTGAGCGCCCCTTGGAAGCCGCTCAATAAGAAGACCAGCAGCAACTTGGCGTGCAGCCAGTGGTCTCCGAAGGCGCCTTCCCACCAGGCGAGCGTCAGGCCGAGGATCCAGACCGCCGCCATGGCAGGGGTCATGATCGCCGTGAGCAGACGGTACTCCATGACCTTCAGGGTCTCCGACAGCTCGGAGCCCGGCTTGGCGTCAGCGTGATAGACGAACAGTCGCGGCAGATAGAACAGGCCGGCGAACCAGGCGACGACCGCCATGATGTGGAAGGCCTTGAGCCAGAGGATCGTATCCACTGCGACGTCTCCCTTGCCGGCGGGTCTAGGGCGTGACTGTCATCCCGGAAGCCGAGTGCGTCATGGCGGAGCCATGCTTCGCATGGACGAGGCTATCCGGGATCCAGCGTAAAATTCGTCTAAGACACGATAGCAGTTTCTTTGGCGCCGGAGGCGCCTCTTATGCTGGGTCCCGGGTCTAGCTCGCTGCGCTCACTTCGCCCGGGATGACAGCTTGCAAGCAATGGCTATCAGGTGCGGACGAGTTCGACGAGGCGGGCGACATTTTCGGGTGGGGTGTGCGGCACGATGCCGTGGCCGAGGTTGAAGATGTAGGGGACGCCGCGAAGCGTATCGAGCGTTTCACGAATGCGGGCATCGAGTGCCGGTCCCCCGGCGACCAGCAGCAGCGGGTCGAGATTGCCCTGCACGGCAACACCGGTCGCTTCGGAGAGCGCGCGCATCTGCTGCAGTGGCGTTGACGTATCGCATCCCAATCCTTCGACCGCCGTCTCGGCGACATAGCGCTGCGCGTTGGTGCCCGCCCCCCGCGGAAAGCCGATGATCGGCATGTGCGGGTGGCGCCGTTTCAGCTCTGCGGCGATTCTACGGGTCGGCGCCACCACCCAGTTGTCGAATTCCCCATCCGGGAGGTTGCCCGCCCAACTGTCGAAGATCTGCAGGCAGTCGGCGCCGGCGCGCACTTGGCTGTCGAGGTAGTCGATCGAGGCGTCGGTGACGAGGTCGATCAGACGGGTGAACGTTTGCGGGTCGCGGTAGGCGAACGACCGCGCGGCGGCCTGATCCGACGAGCCCTGGCCGCCGACCATGTAGGTCGCGACGGTCCACGGGGCGCCGCAGAAACCGATCAGCGTCACCTCGGCCGGAAGGTCCTGGCGCAGGCGCTGGACGGTCTCGCAGACGCGGGAAAATTTCTCAGCCGTCGCTTCGAGACGCAGGTGCGCCAGGCCGGCTGCGTCGGTGATCGGATCGAGGCGTGGGCCTTCGCCCTCGACGAAGCGGACGTTCTGGCCCAGCGCGTCGGGGACGACGAGGATGTCGGAAAACAGGATCGCGGCGTCGAAGGCGTAGCGGCGGATCGGCTGCAGCGTCACCTCGGCGGCGAGGGCGGGCGTGTAGCACAGGTCGAGGAAGCCGCCGACGGAGGCGCGCACCTGGCGGTACTCGGGCAGGTAGCGGCCCGCCTGGCGCATGAGCCAGACCGGCGGAGGCCAGACGGTGTCGCCAGCTAGGACCCTCAGCAGCTTGCGCCGAGAGGCCGGTGAAGGCGAGGCGTGTGCAGGTTCACCCATGTGCTCTTAAACCAATTCAGAATCTTAGACTTTTATTGTTCTTACTATTAGGGCCGTGGGTTTCGGGGATCAGTTCGTTCTCCTAGCCTAATCCCACGGTCACGCACAGGGGGCGACCGGTGGCGCCCGATATGGTGGTGCGGGGCAGGCGCGAGCTACTAGGGTTGGCCAACCTACTGACGATGAATGGACTCGAGCGGCGGCTGTCGCTGCAACCTCGAGCCTTCGACTGTTGAGAGGCTATGGACTAGCATCGTGAAACGCCTCAATCCTCAAACGTCGGCAAACGTCGGGTTCGGGAGTGCCAGCTTTGGCCGATGTGTGCAGTTTCGTGGACAAGCGACGTGGCGCCGGGAGGGCGGCGCCGCGTTGTAGCAGCCCTCTGTATAACCTGGACGTTTCTCCACAGCCCGTCCGCTGGATTTAGCGAGCTCCATGGCCAGCGATCTGCCGAGTTTCTTTCACCTGCATCTCGTGTCGGATTCCACCGGCGAGACGCTGACGACGATCTCGAAGGCAGCCTCGGTGCAGTACGCACTGGTGCGTCCGATCGAGCATGTGCATCCGCTGGTGCGGACGGCGCGGCAGATGAAACGCGTGCTGCAGGAGATCGAGCAGGCGCCTGGCATCGTTCTCTATACGATTACCAATCCGGAGCTGGCGCAGGAGCTGGAGCGGCGGTGCGCGGAGCTGAAAATTCCGAGCCTCGCGGTGCTGCAGCCGATCATGCAGGTGCTGGAGAGCTATCTCGGCGCGCCGCGAACGCCGACGGTGGCGGGCCAGCACGTGCTCGACGCGGATTACTTCCGCCGCATCGACGCTTTGAATTTCACGATGGCGCACGACGACGGGCATCTGCCGAACGATCTCAACGACGCCGACATCATCGTGCTTGGGATCTCGCGCACGTCCAAGACGCCGACGAGCATCTATCTCGCCCAGCGCGGATACAAAACGGCGAACCTGCCGCTGGTGCCGACGATCCCGCTGCCGGAGAAGCTGACCAAGCCGCATAAAGCGTTCGTCGTTTGCCTCGTCGCAAGTCCCGACCGGCTGGCGGAAGTGCGGCGGCACCGGGCGATGATGCTCGCGGATCGCAATCTCGGGGACTACGTCGATCGCGACCGGATCAACGCCGAGCTCGCCTATTCACGCAAGATTTGTGCGCAGAACCGCTGGCCGGTGATCGACGTCACGCGGCGCTCGGTGGAAGAATCGGCGGCGCAGATCCTGAAGCTGATGCACGATCGCGACAGCGGAAAGCAAGAGGCGAGCGATGCTGGCGAAGGTTAGTTTTGTGATCGACAAAGTCCATAACCCCTCACCCGCCGCTCGATGCATGGCATCTCGCGCCGACCTCTCACCGTCATGGCGGAGCCATGCTTCGCATGGACGGGAGAGGTTAAGTGTTGCACGCGCCTCTAACCTCTCCCTGTGGGAGAGGTCGGAAGCGATCGGAAGATTGCTTCCGGGTGAGGGGGTACGGCGCTCGGGGGCTTCAGCCGTTCTGCACCGCCCCCTCCTCAGCCCTCCCCCGTCAAGGGGGAGGGAGGAAGTCGCGCGCCATCCGCGCTTCCAGTTGTCATCCCGGGGCTCGTCCCCGGGATCCATTTCTCCGCAGGCGCCGGTTCCAGCCGACAGCTGGATCCCGGCAACAAGTGCCGGGATGACAAATGTTTGGTCCTCCTCTGCACGCATTGGAGAGAGGGCATGAGCGGGGTGGCGCGGGAGATCGTGCTGGCGTCGGGAAGCCGGGCGCGGCGGGAAATGCTCGCCGCCGCAGGTGTGCCGTTCACGGTGCAGGCGGCGGATGTCGACGAGCCGGCGATCCGGGCGCGCCTCTTCAAAGAAGACAAGAACATTGCGCCGAAGAAAGTCGCCGAGGTGCTGGCGATCGCGAAGGGCGAAGATGTCAGCGGCAAACGGCCGGGATGCGTCATCATCGGCTCAGACCAAGTTCTCGCGCTCGACGATGGTCTGCTGAGCAAAACGCCGAATGTCGAAGCCGCGCGGGAGGCGCTGCAGCGTCTGCGCGGGCGCACGCACGAACTGCATTCGGCGGTGGCATTTGCCGAGGACGGCAAGGTCAACTTCACGCATGTCGCAACGGCGCGTCTGACGATGCGCGATTTTTCCGATGCCTTTCTCGACGACTATCTCAAGCGCGCGGCGGATCGCGTGACTCTGACGGTCGGCGCGTACGAGCTGGAGGGTCTCGGCATCCAGTTGTTCGAGAAGATCGAAGGCGACTATTTCACGATTCTCGGGATGCCGCTGATGCCGGTTTTGGCAGAGCTGCGCTGGCGAGGGATCATCGCGACATGAAGCAGGCTTGCGTCATCGGCTGGCCGATCGAGCATTCGCGCTCGCCGTTGATCCACGGCTACTGGCTGCGCAAGTACGGCATCGAGGGCAAGTATACGAAGGAGGCAGTGCGACCGGAGGATGCGGCGACGTTTCTGCGGTCGCTGGACGCGCGGTCGCTGACCGGATGCAACGTGACGGTGCCGCACAAGGAGACGGCCTACGCCATCGCCGACGAGCGCGATGCCTCGGCGCGGGCGGTGCAAGCTGCGAATACGCTGTGGCTCGAAGGTGGAAAACTGCACGCGGCCAACACCGACACGTACGGCTTCATGACGTATCTCGCTCACAGCGTGCCGGACTGGAAAGCCCATGACGGACCGGTATCCGTGCTCGGCGCCGGCGGTGCCGCACGCGCGATCGTCCACGGCTTCCTCGAAGCGGGCGTCGACGAGGTGCGGATTTTCAACAGGACGCGCGCCCGTGCGGAGCCGCTGGCGGAAGCGTTTGGTCCGCGCGTGAAAGTTTTCGATTGGGCAGCACGGAGCGAAGGCTCACGCGAAGCATGTGTGCTGGTGAACACGACCGCCGCCGGTCTCAAGGGCGCGGGTACGCTGGGGATGGAGTTCGAGGGCTTCAATCAGGACTGCGTCGTCGCCGACATCGTCTACGTGCCGCTGGAGACGGAGCTACTCGCGCAGGCGCGGGCTGCTGGCTTACGCAGTGTCGATGGCCTGGGGATGCTGCTCTATCAAGCTGTGCCCGGCTTCGAGAAGTGGTTCGGGGTGCGTCCACAGGTGACCGACGAGTTGCGCGCGGTGCTCGTAAAAGACATCGAGGGGAAATAATGCTGGTCGTGGGGCTCACTGGCTCGATCGGCATGGGGAAGTCCACAGCGGCTCAACACCTGCGCGCGCGCGGCTTGCCGGTGTTCGATGCCGATGCGGAGGTGCATCGCCTATACGCCGGTGGAAAAGTCGTGGAGCGGATCGAGCGCGCGTTCCCCGGCACGACGACGCAGGAGGGCGTCGACCGCACGCGTCTCAGCGCCGCGATCGTTTCGCATCCGGAGCGACTGCGCGAACTCGAGGCGATAGTGCATCCGAGTGTGCGGGAGGCGGAACGGACGTTCCTGCGCGGCGAAGCGCGGCGCGGAACACCCATCGCGGTGCTGGAGATACCGCTGCTGTTCGAGACGCACGCGAGCAAGCTGGTCGACGCGGTTATCGTGCTGTCGGCGCCGATCGAGGTGCAGCGCGAGCGGCTGGGCGTTCGGCCAGGCATGACGAAGGACAAGCTCGACAGCCTGCTGGCGCGGCAGATGCCGGATGCGGAAAAGCGGGCGCGGGCAGACTTCGTCATCGATACGGGCGGGACCATCGAGGAGAGCCAGGCGCAGCTCGACAGCGTCATTGCGGAACTGCATACGTGGTCGGGTGGGGCCTTCGCCCGCGAGTGGGCTTGACCCTTGCTTGACCGGCGGGACCGAATCGCTTTCTGCAGAGTAGATGCGCGAAATCATCCTCGACACGGAAACCACCGGCCTCGACCCGCAGAGGGGCGACCGGCTGATCGAGATCGGCTGCATCGAGCTGATCAACCGCATCCCGTCGGGGCGCGAATATCACTGCTTCATCAATCCCGAGCGTGACGTGCCGGCTGAAGCCGAGCGCGTGCACGGGATCTCGACCGACTTCCTGCGCGACAAGCCGAAGTTCGCAGCGGTGGCGCAGAGCTTCCTCGACTTCATCGCCGGGGACGGGCTAATCATCCACAACGCGGCGTTCGATATCGGATTTCTGAATTTCGAGCTGGGGCGGCTGTCGCTCGGCGCGATCACCATGGACCGGGTGACGTGCACGCTGCAGCTGGCGAAGCGGCGGCATCCGGCGGGACCGAACAATCTCGACGCGCTGTGCAAGCGGTACGGCATCGACAATACCAAGCGCACGAAACACGGAGCGCTGGTCGACTCGCTGCTGCTGGCCGAGGTCTACATCGAGCTGCTCGGCGTGCGGCAGGCGACGTTCGTCGAGATGAACGTCGGCGGGTCGAGCCCGATGGGCGCGGAGGCCGCGCCGCTCCAGCGGGGCAATGCCTTGCAGCGTCCAGCGCCGCTCACACCGCGCGCGGTTGATGAGGCCGCGCACGCGGCGTTCGTGGAGACGCTCGGCGAGAAGGCCATCTGGAAAAAGTTTGTAGTCGTCGCCGGGGAATAGCCTCACCCTGTCATCCCGGCACTTGTTGCCGGGATCCACGGAGCGGTTTGCGCCGGAGTTTGCGGAGATATGGATCCCGGGGCAAGCCCCGGGATGACAATCCCTTCAGCTACTCAGTTCTTGGGGGCGGCGGCGGCTTCCTGCTGCAGCTCCTGCTGGCGGCGCATGTAGAGCGAGCCGAAGTCGAACGGGTCGAGCAGCAGCGGCGGGAACCCGCCTTCGCGCGACAGGTCCGCTACGAGGCGGCGCACGAAGGGAAACAGGATCGATGGGCAGTTGACGAGGAGGAACGGCTCCAGCGCTGGCTCGGGGATGTTCTCGATGCGGAAGAGGCCCGCGTAGACGAGTTCGAGCTGATAGATCTCGCCGTTCTTGTTGGTCGCATGGGCGTGGAAGTCGATCGAGCTCTCGTAGAGCGATGGACCCATTCCCTTGGCGCCGACGTTGATCGAGAGTTGCAGGTTCGGCTGGTCGCCCGGGTCCTTGATGATTTTGTCGATGTTCGGATTCTCGAACGACAGGTCCTTGATGTACTGGGCGACGACCTTCACCTGAACCGGCGGGGCGGCCTCAGCCGGCGCGCTTGGTTTGCCGTTTCCATTGCCGTTGTTGGACGTGGCCATCGAGACTTCCTGACGAGAGGGTTGATCCGTGGCGGCTTGCTAACACGAGGGCCGCGCTGCGACAATCCGTGCGGTCCTCACCGGCGCTGCGTGTGAGACGGGCAATTTGTGCCTAATGCCGCGGATCGTCGTCCTTGATCCGCTCATAGGTGCCCTCGATGGTGATGGGCTGGTGCGGCTGGGGGTGGTTCTCGTCACCCCGTTTACGACCGGCCCGATCGTCGCGACGCGCGTCGGCAAATCCGGGAAGGACAGCGCCGAGGATAAGCTGCCGCAGCGGCGGCACCAGGAGGGCGATGCCGAGCACATCGGTGATGAATCCGGGCACGATGAGCAGACAGCCAGCCAGTATAACGAAGTAGCCATTGACCATGGAGACGAAGGCCAAACCGCCGCGGCCGATGGTTTCGAACATGCGTCCAACCATCGAAATGCCTTGCTGGCGGATGACCATCACGCCGGCGATTGCTGACAGAACGAGCAGTCCCAGCGTGGGCCAGAAACCGATCGCCTTGCCGACCTCGATCAGCACGGCAAGCTCGAGCAGCGGGAAGCCGAGTAAGAGGAACAGCCCGGCAATGCGCAATGGTGACAACATTTTCGACCGTTCAACTCGCGCTAGTGTCCTGTTGAGCATGCCCAAAGCATGCATGGGGGCAACCCCGCACCCGCCTGCAATCGGGTTGGCATTGCAGCTTTTGTGCCTTACCTTGCAGTAAGCACAATCGTAACCCCTTTGACGGCGGATCGGATCAGAGGCCCTTCGCTATTGGGCAGGGATTAAGACGCGATCATATATTGCTGTCGTATCCAGTCACGCTGTTGATTGCCAGGAAGGCAGCCGTCCATGGAGAAGATCGATCTCTTCACCCTAATCTCGCTCATCGTCGCGGTGATCGTGATCTTGAAGCTGCGGAGCGTCCTCGGGCGCCGCACGGGTGATGAAGAGGCTCGGGTCGAGCGTTTCCGCACCGAGCGGGCGCGCCAGGAAGCCGCAGCAGCCTCCGGCGACAATGTCGTCGCCATGCCGCGCCGCGAGCGCGACCAAGTCGCTGCTCAGCCGACCGCGGAGGTGACCGAAGCCGACGCCGAGGAGCGGATCAAGAATTATCCCAGCATCGAGCCGGCAGCGCGGACCGGCCTGATCGAGATCGCACGCCTCGATCCG
>CALRVN010000135.1:0-9537 GCA_943371625.1 Hyphomicrobium sp. CS1GBMeth3 | reverse complement strand
GGCTACCCGGAAGAATTCAAGGCGGCCGCGACGTGGGCGGAGCTGGGAAAACCCACGACGACGCTCGAGGCGTTCGTCGCACGACAGCGCACTTCGGCGTAGCGCCTACTTACAGCGCATCAGCACGCCGCGGTCGAAGTGCAAGTGATCGTGGTGGGCCTTGTTGAACTCTGGGCCGATGGCGACGCGGAAGTAGCGGCAGGCGCGCATGTGCAGCTCGCGCAGGAAGCGGCCTTCCTGGGTATCCGATTTGTAGTCGGATTTGACGCTGATCTGCTGGCCATTCTCTAGGCGGAAGGCGCCGATGTCGACAGCATTGGCGAGCGAATGCTGGCTGCGCGTGTTGAGCCAGCGTTCGTTGCCGATGATGTTGCGGCAGGAGTAGGTGCCCATATCCTGGATCCAGACGACTCGGCTGCCGAACGTCTGCACGGCGAGCGGTTGCACGTCCTGCTCGACCCACAGCGCGAGCGCCGTCGACGCCTCGCAGGTCAGCTGCCCAAGGCCGATCTGGGCGCCGCCAACGGAGGTGATCGAGAAGGCGTTGGTCCAGCCGCAGCCATCGGGCCGGACGTTATCGGCGATCGGCTTGGCCACGATGTGCGGCGCCTTGAGCGTTTCGCGGCATTGAGCGGGATCGAGCCGCAAGGCAGCGAGGCGCGGATCGAGAAACCAGCTCGGCGGGTCATCGAGCGAAATCGGCGCGAAGGGGGAATAGCGCTGCGGCACCAGTCCAAACCAGAATGCGGCAGCGACGACCAGGAGCACGAGCAGTGCGAGGAGTACGCGTAGGACGTTCCGGCCGCGGTGACGCATGAGACATTCCCGAAGTTGTCTCTCCTGAGTACAGCCTCGGATGGCATGCGCCAAGGATCGATGACGGGGCGCCTGGCGGATCGCGCGGCACCGTTGCGATGCCGTCACCTCGTATTGGGTGAGGCAGACCTCCGTCTCGGAGGTCGGATGGCTAGAAGTCGGAGACGATGCCGCCTTTTTCCCAGTCGCCGTAACGGGCGGGATCAGGGCCCTCGCGGCCCCCTACCTCGGGCTCGGCCTTCGGCTCTGCCGCTTTGGCTCGGCGGCGCTCCTCGGCCTCTGCCAGGGCGCGCTCGGCGGCCGGCGACAATGGCGGCTTCTCGGGCCGTTTCTGGTTGTTAGGATTCATGTCGCAAACTGGGACTGGTGGATGCCAAGGTTGTTCTCCATATAGCATTCCTAACGTGCTTTAGGCGGAGCTGCGACAACGATGAACTACGTCAAGACTGCCATGCTTCTCGCGGTGCTGACCGCGATCTTTGTGGCGCTGGGCGCTCTGATCGGTGGCCAGACAGGTATGGTCATCGCGTTCGTGTTCGCGCTCGGCATGAACTTCTTCAGTTACTGGAACTCCGACAAGATGGTGCTGCGCATGTACGGCGCGCACGAGGTCGATGCGCAATCCGCGCCGGAGTATTACGGGATCGTGCGCGAGCTGGCGGCGCGGGCCGGACTGCCGATGCCGCGCGTCTACATCATGGACAGCCCGCAGCCGAATGCGTTCGCGACCGGACGCAATCCTGCCAACGCGGCTGTGTGCGCCTCAACGGGGCTGCTGCAGGCGCTGAACAAGGACGAGATTGCCGGCGTGATGGCGCACGAGCTGGCGCACATCAAGAACCACGACACGCTTACAATGACGATTGCAGCGGCCATCGGCGGCGCGATCTCGATGCTGGCGCAGTACATGCAGTTCGGCATGCTGTTCGGCGGTAACCGCGACGGCCACTCGTGGCCGGGCGTGATCGGCTCCATCGTCGCGATCTTCATCGCTCCGCTGGCGGCGATGCTGGTGCAGATGGCGATCAGCCGTTCGCGCGAGTATGTCGCCGACCACAACGGCGCGGAGATTTCCGGAACGCCGATGTCGCTTGCCTCGGCGCTGGCTAAGATACAGAACTACGCGCACCGCATTCCGAACGAGGAAGCGGAGGCTGCTCCGGCGACGGCCCACATGTTCATCATCAATCCGCTGTCCGGGCGCGGCATGGACAACCTGTTCTCGACGCATCCGAACACCGAGAACCGCATCGCGGCGCTGCAGGAGCTGGCGCAGCAGATGGGCCAGAGCGCGCGTCCGCGCGACGACGGCCCGTTGCGCGATGCACCTGGCGGACCGTGGTCGCCCTCCGGCTCGCGGCGTTCCTCCAGCGGCCCGTGGGGATGACGCCAAGTGAGTAAGCCCGGCGCGCCGACAACACTCAATCCGCGGCGCGCAAATTTGCAGCCTCGACAGGACAAGCAGGTTGCAACGCCGGCCCCAGCCGGGCTTGCGGCGCGCGAAGCGGCCGTGCGGTTGCTAACGTCGGTCCTTGTCGATGGTCATTCGCTCGATGGCGCGCTGGCGAAGGAGTTCCAGCACAGCAACCTCGAGCCGCGCGACCGGGCGCTTGCGCGTCTTATCGTGACGACGGTGCTGCGCCGGCTCGGGCAGCTGGAAGCACTGCTTAACGGCTATCTTGAGAAACCGCTGCCGAAGAACAAAGGCGCGCTGTGGCCAATTCTGCTGGCTGGTGCAGCACAACTGCTGTTCCTCGATACGCCGCCGCATGCGGCTGTCGGGCTAGCAGTCGAGCAGGCGCGGCGCGATCGGCATGCGTCTCGCTACGACAAGCTCGTCAATGCGTTGCTGCGCCGGGCCGGGCGCGAAGGCCGCGAGGCGCTCGAAGCACAGGATGCGGTTGCGCTCAACATTCCGACATGGGTGATGCAGCGCTGGGTGGCGGCGTACGGCGCCGACGTGACGCAGCGCATCGCCGCGGCGTCGCTCAGTGAGGCGCCGCTCGACATCAGCGTCAAGGATGATGCCAGCGGATGGGCCGAACGCCTTGGCGGGACGGTACTGCCGACGGGTAGCGTGCGCTTGCCTGCGGGTGGCCGTGTCGATGCCCTGCCCGGCTTCACTGACGGCGCTTGGTGGGTGCAGGATGCCGCCGCGGCGTTGCCAGCGCGGCTGCTCGGTGACGTGGCGGGCAAATCCGTCGTCGATCTGTGCGCGGCCCCGGGCGGGAAGACTGCGCAGCTCGCCGCGGCTGGCGCGGAGGTGACCGCAGTCGACCTTTCGGGCACGCGCCTGGAGCGGCTCAAATCCAATCTCGAACGGTTGCAGCTTTCGGCACAGGTTGTCGAAGCGGACGCGGCGACATGGTCGCCTGAACACAAGTTCGATGGGGTGCTGCTCGACGCGCCCTGTACGACGACGGGGACGATCCGGCGGCATCCGGACATCCTGCGGCTCAAGCGTCGCGAGGACGTGGCGGCGCTGTCGGAGATCCAGGCGCGCTTGCTCGACAATGCCGCGGGGCTCGTGGCTCCGGGCGGCACGCTTCTCTACTGCACGTGCTCGCTGGAGCCGGAGGAGGGCTCGCAGCAGGTCGACAGCTTCCTCTCCCGACACCCGCAGTTTGTGCGCGCGCCGATCGCAGCCGGCGAATCGGGAATCGCGGCCGAGTGGGTGACCGAGGCAGGTGACCTGCGCACGCTGCCGTTCCATCTTGCTCAGCCGCGGCCGGAGCTCTCCGGAATGGACGGCTTCTACGCGGCGCGCCTCGTTCTGCGCACCTGATTCGGCGTCAAGGCCGATCTGCGCACAGGCATACAGCCTCGCCGCCTTGTGTTGGCCGGCGGGCGGCGCTAGTCCGGACCTAACAGTGGTAGACACACCGAGCCCGGCCGGGCGGATGGCCGGGCGCTGCGAGGGGTCATGGTAGAGCTGACGCTGAAGGAGCGGCTGCGCAAGGCCGCGCTCACGGTCGACGAGCCGGGTAAGCGGTCGGCGATCATCGGCGCGTTCGCGGTGCCGCTGAAGCGGTGGACGGAGCCGAGGACGCCTGTCGACCATCTGCTCATCGTTCCTCAGGATCTGCGCACGGCCGATCCCAGCTTCTGGACCGAGCTCGAGCACGGACAGTTCGGTCTCGCCGGCAGCATCGTGTTTCTGCGCGGCCAGTCGCCGTTCGAGATCGAGCCGCCGAACGAGGCGTGGGCGCGCGAGCTGCATGGGTTCGGCTGGTTGCGCAGCCTCGATGCGACGGGCAGCGAAGACGCGCGGACGACGGCGCGCTGCCTCGCGCTTGAATGGGCGCTGAGGTTCGGCGGCGAGCGGACAGGTATTGCTGCTGCGCCCGACGTCTCGGCGCGACGTCTCATCTCGTGGCTGTCGCACGCCAATCTTCTGCTCGAGGATGCCGATCCTGAGACCTACGGGGCGATTACGGGGAGCCTCGGGCGGCAGTTGGCGCATCTTTCGGCATCCTGGCGCGATGCGCCGGTCGGCTATCCGCGTCTGCTCGCGCTCATGGGGCTCGCGTTCGCGACGCTGTCGCTGGCCGGTCACGACCGGCAGGTGCGCGACGTGGAGGCCAATCTCGTCGCCGAGCTTTCCTGGCAGGTGCTCGCCGACGGCGGGCACGTGTCGCGCAATCCGGCGATGCTCGTCGAGCTGCTGCTGGACCTGCTGCCGCTCAGCCAGTGCTTCACTGCGCGTGACCGCAAGCTGCCTGACCGGCTCGGCGAGGCGCTCGAGAACATGCTGCCGATGTTGCATCACCTGCGGCTTGGCGATGGCAGGCTGGCGCGCTTCAACGGCGTGTCGTGCCCGGAAGTTGCCGGGCTGGCGACGGTCGCGGCTTATGACGACGGTTCCCTCGCGTCGCTTGGGGAGGCACGTGCCTCCGGGTACGCGCGGCTGAAGCGGGCCGACACGGTGATCGTCGCGGATGTCGGCAGACCGCCGCCGCTCGCGCTGTCTGCGGCTGCGCAGGCCGGGTGCCTGTCGTTCGAGATGAGCCACGGCAAGCAGCTGTTGTTCGTCAACGGTGGGCTGCCCAGCGGCGGGTCGGGCGATTGGCTGCCGGCTGCCCGCGCCACGGCAAGCCACAGTACGCTCGTCCTGGCTGAGACTTCGTCCTCGCGCCTCATCACGCACCGAAAGATCGCGGCGCTGACCGGCGTGCCGCCGATCCGGTATCCCGACCGGGTCGACTGGCGCCTGGAGGAGAGCGACGACACCGTTCTGGAGGCGAGCCACGACGGTTATCACCGGCGGCACGAGCTGGTTCATAGCCGCAGACTGCAGCTTTCCGCAAATGGCCTGCGCCTCGAAGGGCGTGACCGCCTGGAAGGTATGGGCGGCCAGGTGCGGCTCAGGGCCGACATCCCGTTTGCCATTCATTTTCACCTGGCGCCCGGTGCGCGGTGCGGACGCGGCGACGAACACACCGAGGCTATTATACCGCTCGCGGATGGTCAGCGCTGGCTGTTCAGCGCTGACGGGGCGGCGCTCAGCGTCGAAGAGAGCGCGTACTTCGCCGAGAATGCCGGTCCACGTCCGACGTGGCAGATCGTGCTGCGCGGCGTCACATATGGGGAGACGGAAGTGAAATGGGTCGCGGCGCGCCTGCCGGAAGGGAACGTTGAATGACGAGCACGCCGCGCATCCGCCGCGCGCTTATTTCTGTATCCGACAAGTCCGGTCTCGTTGCGTTTGCGCGCGCGCTTGCCGACATGGGCGTCGAGCTGATCTCGACCGGCGGCACGTCGGCTGCGCTGCGCGACAAGGGTCTTCAGGTGAAGGACGTCGCCGACCTGACGGGCTTTCCGGAAATGCTCGACGGGCGCGTGAAGACGCTGCATCCGAAGGTGCATGGCGGTCTGCTCGCCGTTCGCGGCAATGCGCACCACGACGCACAGGCGGCCGAGCATGACATCGCGCCCATCGATCTTCTGGTGGTCAATCTCTATCCGTTCGAGGCGACGGTCGCCAAGGGTGCCGGCTACGACGATTGCGTAGAGAACATCGACATCGGTGGTCCGGCGCTGATCCGCGGCGCGGCGAAGAATCACGCGGGCGTCACGGTGGTGGTCGAGCCTTCGGACTATGAGCATGTGCTGACGGCGATGCGCGCCAACGACGGGGCCACGACGCTGGAGCTGCGCCAGAAGCTTGCCGCCAAGGCGTACGCGCGGACAGCGGCGTACGATGCGGCGATCAGCCAGTGGTTCGCGGGCGAAATCGGCGATGAAATGCCGACGTGGCGCGCGTTCGGCGGCCGGATGAAACTGCCACTGCGGTATGGAGAGAATCCGCATCAGCTTGCGGCGTTCTATGCCTCGGGCGACGCACGCCCCGGCGTCGCGTCGGCCGTGCAGCACCAGGGCAAGGAGCTGTCGTACAACAATCTCAACGACACCGATGCGGCGTTCGAGCTTGTCGCGGAACTCGGCACTGCGAAGCCGGCGGTGGCGATCATCAAGCATGCCAATCCGTGCGGCGTCGCCACCGGGACCAGTTTGAAAGAGGCCTACCTGAAGGCGCTTGCCTGCGATTCCGTCAGCGCGTTCGGGGGCATCATCGCGCTCAACGGCATCATCGATGCGGCCGCGGCCGAGGAAATCACGCGGATATTCACCGAAGTGGTGATCGCGCCCGACGCGAGCGAGGAAGCAAAGGCGATCTTCGCGACCAAGAAGAACTTGCGGCTGCTCACGACGGGCGGGTTGCCCGATGCGCGGACGGCGGGCGTGGTCGTGCGCTCGCTGGCGGGCGGACTGCTGGTGCAGACGCGCGACAACGGGATCGTCACGGCAGCGGACCTCAAGGTCGTGACCAAGCGTGCGCCGAGCGAGCAGGAGCTTGCGGACATGCTGTTCGCGTTCAAGGTCGCAAAACACGTCAAATCGAATGCCATCGTCTATGCGCGAGATGGTGCGACGGTCGGCATCGGCGCCGGGCAGATGAGCCGGATCGATTCCTCGCGCATTGCGGCTATCAAGGCAGCGGATGCCGCGGCGGCGCTGGGTATCAAGGAGCCGCTGACGCGGGGATCGGTCGTTGCCTCGGATGCATTCTTTCCGTTCGCCGACGGGCTTTTGACCGCGGCGGAGGCGGGCGCCACGGCCGTGATCCAGCCTGGCGGCTCGATGCGCGACGACGAAGTGGTCGCCGCCGCCGACGAAAAGGGGCTCGCCATGGTGTTCACCGGCATGCGGCACTTCCGGCATTAGCGATGCAAGGGGTCCGCCTGCGACCGGCTTCGCGCTCCGACTGGGATCTGATCCGCGGCTGGCTGGCGCGACCCGACATCGAAGCATGGTGGGGGCCTCGTTCTGCGACCGAAGCAGAGGTCATGATTGCGCTAGGCGCGGGGCACGCTCTGTGCCGCATCATCGAGGCGGGCGGAGTTCCCGTTGGCTACGCCCACGCCATCGACGCCATGGCCTGGGGCGACGAGCTGCCCGAGGACCTGGATCCCGGTACGTGGGACCTCGACCTTTTCATTGCGTCGGAGGAGCATCGGGGGCAGGGCGTCGGACAGGCGGCGCTGGCGCAGCTCAAGGACGAGGTCTTTTCGACAACGCTGGCAGCGGCCGTATGCGTCTTTCCGTCGATCCGGAACGAGCGCGCGGTGCGCGCCTACGAGGCGGCGGGCTTTCGCTGGAAGCGGATATGGAATGACCCGCACATGGGGCCTTCCTGGTTCATGGTTGCCGAGCGGCCGCAGCGTTAGCGTGTTCGATTGTCACACTTCGTTGTCGTTTGTCCGCAATGGACGTAAGGTTAACGGACCGAGCCATCCATCCTGAATTGGGGGAGCACCGCCGTGAATACCGTCGTCCGCGTGATCATTTTCATCATTCTCGTCGCCGCCATCGTGTCCGGCATTGTCTATGTCTACTCGCCGCTGCCGCCCACACACGAGGCCGCTACACCGGCTTCGGCGGCTGCTCCGGCCGAGCCGGCACCTGCGCCAGCCGCAGCGCCTGCGCCTGCCGAGCCTGCTCCGGCACCCGCTGCCGAGCCTGCTCCGGCACCCGCTGCAGAGCCGACGCCGGCACCGGCTGAGCCCGCACCTGCGCCTGCCGAGCCGGCACCGTCGACCACTCCGTGATGGAGGCGGCGACTTAGGCCGTCAGTGCCACTTCTGTGCTTCTGGGGAGGGCTCGTGCGGATCGCGCGGGCCCTCACTCTTTGGAGCAGGCGAAGCGTCGGTCGACTTCTGCTCGTCCTTGCTCAGCTCTTCGGCGGCTTCCTTCGCCTTATCGAGAACTTCGTTGGTCGCCTGCTTGGCCTTGTCGAGCACGTCGCGTGCGGCCTCGGCGGCGCGGTCGATAAGCTTGGTCGACTCCTTCGCCTTGTCGAGCGCCTTGCCGCTTTCTTCTTTGCCCTTGGCGATGCCCTCGCCAGCGTTGTCCTTGGCACGATCGATCGCATCGAGGATCGCCTGCTTGGCGGCATCGATGGCGGCGTTGGTCGCATCCTTGGCGTCGTCGATCATCTCACTGGCCGTGCGCGGCGGCGGTGCCGGTTCGGCATCCTCGGTGACGGGCGGCGGGTTGGTCGCGGTCTCAGCACCGATGGCGGCCACAGGGAGAAGAAGCGCAGCGGCGAGCAGCGGGATCATGCGTGTCATCGGCAATCACTCCTTTTGTGATCCGAAGTCTAACGACAACATGGGTAGGCGCGATGGCCGGGACTAGGCCTCCCGGCCGGTGGCACGCACGGCCGACATCAGAACAATGCCTATGACAAGGAACAGGAGCACCGCCGACATACCAAGACGCTGGCTGTCGGTCAGGGTGGTAACGAGCGCTACCAGCAGCGGCGCCATGAAGGCGGTAACCTTGCCGGAGAACGCGAAGAGCCCGAAATACTGGGTGATCTTATCGCGCGGGGCGAGGCGGGCAAGCAGCGAGCGGGACGACGCCTGCACCGGCGCGGAGACGATGCCGACGATGATCGCAAAGCCGATGAACACCTGCTCGCCGATCGACGAGAACGGCCCGGAGCCGGGGACCTTCGGCGGCACGTCGATGAAGAAGAGCACGTGGGAGGCATCGACCGAAAGAATGCCGAGGGCCGCGATGATCAGGATGAACAGGGCGGTAACGATGACGGATTTGGCACCGACGCGATCATCGATGAAACCACCTATCAGCGCTCCGATTGCGCCGAGCAGCGTGAGGATGATGCCGAACAATCCGAGTTCCAAGGCCCCCCAGCCGAAGACAGCAGCGCCGTAGATGCCACCGAACGTGAAGATGGCGGTGAGGCCGTCGGTGTAGATCATGCGGGCGGCAAGGAAGAGAAGCATGTCGCGGTTCTGCGGGAGCTGGCGAATGGTGTCCCACAGCTCGGCGGTCGCGTGGCGTCCATCGTCGACGCGCTTCTGACGGACGTCAGGCACGAACAGGAAGAACGGGATCATGAAGACGAGGTACCACACAGCGGACAGAGGGCCGACGATGCGGTCGCCCTCGCGCGTCGCGGTGTCGAGCGAGAGGAGCGGCGAGAGTCCGAGCAGGGTGGTGTTGGTGCCGTCAACGGGGACGATCAGGCCAGCGACGAGGAAGAGGCTGGCGAGGCCGCCAAAGTAGCCGCAGGCCCAGCCGGCGCCGGAGAGGCGGCCGAGCTCGCTGTGCGGCACGAGGCTCGGCATGAAGGCGTTGGTGAAGACGGCGGTGTATTCGGCGCAAACGGTGGCGAAGACGAAGGCCAGGAGG
>CALRVN010000134.1:0-9545 GCA_943371625.1 Hyphomicrobium sp. CS1GBMeth3 | reverse complement strand
CGATGTGCGGTTCGGCTTTCGCAGTCGAAGGGCACCGTTCCGATCTCGTCAATCGCAAGGTTCTGCGCGTGTGCGCGGACCCTGCGAACATGCCTTTCTCGAACGAGAAGAAGGAAGGCTTCGAGAACAAGATCGCCGACATCATCGGCAACGAGCTTGGCGTTCCCGTCGAGTACACGTGGTTCCCGCAGGCCACCGGCTTTACGCGCAATACGCTTCTTGCGAAGCGTTGCGACGTGATCATCGGTACCGGTCAGGGCGACGATCTGGTGCTCAACACCAACGCGCTCTACCGGTCGGCGTACTCGCTCATTTACAAGCCCGGCACTGGGCTCGACGGCGTGACCAGCATTTTCGACGAGAAGCTCAAGGGCAAGAAGGTCGGAGCAGTGCAGGGTACGCCTTCAGCGACGCTCGTCGCCAAGGGCGGCTTGATGGACCATGCGCGTCCGTACCGGCTGATGGTCGACCGTCGGTATGACGATCCGTCGGCGGACATGGTGAAGGACATCCGCTCGGGCGAGATCGATGCCGGTGTGATGTGGGGGCCGATCGCGGGATACTATGCGACCCGTAACGGCGACAAGCTCGCAGTGGTGCCGCTGATCGGGGACGCCGGCAAAGCGGGCCGGGTCGACTTCCGCGTGACCATGGGCGTGCGTCAGGGCGATGATCTCTGGAAGCGCCAACTCAACGACATCATTCGCAAGCGTCAGGCGGACATCGACAAGGTGCTGCTCGAGTACGGCGTGCCAATGATCGATGAGGACAGCAAACCCATCACGGCCCCGCGCAGCTGACATGACATCGCTGCCGCCGGATCCAACGTCCGCTGGCGGTGGTGGCTGGCTCCGCCGCATTGCGCGGCGGGGCAGCGATGGTCTCGCGCGCGTGCGCCGCCCGATTGCGGTGCTCGCTTTGATTTGCGCGGCCATGGCCGTCTGGCAGACTGGGCTAGCGCATGCCGGCGATGAGGGACGGGGCGCGTCGGCCCCGCAGCCGCAGTCCGGCGCGGCGCCGCATCCCGACGTTCCAGCGCCGCCCGACCCTGCCGCGGCGCCCGCCGTGGAGCCGAGCGGCTACCGGATGGAGGAATTCCGCGCGCCGGTGCCGCTGACGCTCAAAGGTGCGCGCGTTCTGAGCAACGATGAGGCGGCCGACCTGTGGAACAAGAGCGGCGCGACGTTCATCGACGTCTATCCGCAGGCGCCGAAGCCGCCGAACCTGCCCGCGGGTACGTTCTGGCGTGACCCTGTTCATCGCAGCATCGAGGGCGCCCTGTGGCTGCCCAACGTCGGCTACGGCGCGCTATCGCCGGAGATGGATGGTCAGTTCCGCGGAGCATTGGAGACAGCGACTAAGGGCAAGCGTGATGCGCCGCTGGTGTTCTTCTGCCTGAAGGACTGCTGGATGTCGTGGAACGCGGGCAAGCGCGCGCTGGAGTACGGCTACACCGACGTGATGTGGTTCCGCGAAGGCACCGACGGCTGGCAGGAGCTTGGCTACCCGCTCGTCGAGGTGAAGAAGTCGCCCTGATTGCCGCTGAGCGTCACCTCAGCGGCATGTGCAGGGATGACAACGGGTAGCAGTTGTCAGCTCTTCATCTGCGAGCGGATCAGGCGGGCGATCTCGTAGGCGCGCTGCTCGATCAGCGTCGGGATCTCGCAGGCCATCGTCAGGTTCTGCTGACGCTCCTGGAAGATGCGCGCGTTCCAATTGTACTCTTGCTGCTCGGGCGTGAGCTTGGTCTCGGTGGGCAGCAGTTCGTCGGTGGCGGCGATGCCCTTTTCAGCGAGCGTCTGGCCTTCGCGCTCGAGTTCAGCGGCGCGCGCCTTCTGACGCTTCTGGAAGTCCTCGACGCGGGTCATCACGAATGCCCGGTCGCTGTTGATGACGTCGAGGAAGGCAGCGAAGAGTTGCGTGAGCTTCGCGTCGCGCTCGGCTTCAGGGATCGATGCCGCATATTCCTTGATGGCCTTCTCGGCATCCTCGGCGGAGACGCGACGGCTTTCGAGGATCTCGGTCAGGTCGCGGACGGCAGGATCGAACTCCTTGATGGCGTCGATGGAGGGCCCGTCCCAGATCTGACCAGAAGAGATCGTCGGTACCTTGCGCTGGACGCAGGGCCAATCGGGGCTGTTGAGAATCGCGGAGGGCGAGAAATCGACGGCGGCGTTCTGGTCTGGCGTCACCGGCGAGGGCGCGAACGCGGGGTGCTGGGCGGCTCCCATCGGCTGGCCGGTTTCCATGCCGCCGGGACGAGCACCGGGGACGACACCCGGCGCAATTCCCGGTTGCGGCTCGAGGCCACCGGGCCGGGCCCCGGGGACAACACCGGGGGCGATGCCAGGTGCGAGATCGGGCGCGGCTTCGACCTTGGCCGGCGCGTCCTTGGTGTCCTGCGCAAAGGTGGGCGCTGCGTGTGCAAGCACCAGGACCGCTGAGAGGGCGAGTGCAGAGATTCCGATGGCGCGAATGTTGGTGACGGTCACGTTCTTCTTTGTGTGCATGACTTAAGCTCCCGAGCCTGGACCGCCCCGTCGGGCGATCAGGCCCTTTGACGGGTTGTAAGCGAAGATGGCGGCGCCGAGGAACACCGCCGTACAAGCGAGCACGATGCCGAGGGAAGGCCAGTCCACCTGCCCGTAAAGGGCGAAGCGGATGAGTTCGACGGCATGTGTGAAGGGGTTGAAGAGGCAGAGCTCGTAAAGGAGCACGCTCGACTCCTTGACGCGCCACAACGGGTAGAGCGCCGACGATGCAAAGAACATCGGGAAGATCACGAAGTTCATGACGCCGGCGAAGTTCTCGAGCTGCTTGATCACCGACGACATGAAGAGCGCGAGCGATCCGAGCATTAAGCCGGAGACGACGAGGGCCGGGGCAACGGCGATGAAGTTCATCGACGGGGCCGACAGCTTCCAGAGGTAGATCACCGCGATGATGACACCTATCTCGACCGCTGTGGCGAGGATGAGCGCGTTCTGCATGAATCTCTCGGAGAACTTGTCAGTCGCCGAGTTGAAGATGTTGAGCGCGAACAGCAGCGCTGGCGGCGCCAGCAACAGCGGGTAGCCCCAGCCGGACAGCTCGGCTTCCCAGAAATAGAAGATGGCGAGGAAGACGTAGGCCTGGATGGCGGCAACGGCGACGCCGCCGACAAGCTTGGAGACGAGTAGGAAAGAGCGCGGAAACGGGCTGACGAGCAGCGTGCGCATGGCGCCGGTCTCGCGGTCGTAAACCATCGACAGCGACGACTGCATGGCGTTGAAGAGCAGGATCATGCCGAGCAGCCCGGGGACAACATAGACCTCGTAAAGCACATAGGTCTCGTAGGGCGGGATGATCGAGACGCCGAGCGTCTGGCGGAAGCCGGCGGCGAAAATGAACAGCCAGATGAGCGGGCGCACGAGCGCCGACATGAAGCGCTCGCGCTGGTGGAGATAGCGCAGCACCTCGCGCCACACGATGCCCTTGAGACAGGTGACGTAGCCACGCACGCCGATGCGGGGCGGCTCGGAACCCCATGCGCGCTCGCTGATCGCTGTCGGGATATCGGCGCCGTGGCCTATGGTCGGGCTCAGTGCGGTCATGCGGCGAGCTCCTCGTGGCCCGTGCCGGTCAACTTACGGAACGCGTCGCTCACGGATTGGGTTGCGGTTTTGGCAAGCAGCTCGGGCACAGAGCCGGTGAAGAGCACCTTGCCTTTGTGCAGAACCACGACGAGATCGGTCGGCAGAACCTCGTCGAATAGATGGGTGGCCCAGAGGACGCCGAGGCCCTCCTTCTCGACGAGCCGGCGCACGATGTTAATGACGCTCTCGCGCGATCCGATGTCGAGGCCGACGGTCGGCTCATCGAGCAGCAGCAGGGACGGCTGGTGCAGCAGCGAACGTGCGATCTCGACGCGGCGGGCCTGTCCGCCGGAGAGGTTGCGCACCTTCTCGCGGGCGCGATCGGCAAGGCCGACGATCTGAAGCGCGCGCTCGGTGCGCTTGCGCGCCTCCGACCCGCGGATGCCGTGCAGGGCGCAGTGGTAGAGCAGGTTCTGCTTCAGCGTGAGGTCGAGGTCGAGCGTGCGGCTCTGGAACACGACGCCGAGGCGCTGCAGAGCAGCCATGGCGCGGCGGCGGATGTCGTGTCCGAAGATGCGGATCTCGCCGGTGACGTTGTCGTAAAGGCGAGTGATGAGCGCGAACAGCGTCGACTTGCCGGCGCCATTGAGGCCGAGCAGGACGACGAAGCGGCCACGCGGAATCTCCAGCGAGACGTCGCTGAGCGCCTTGTTGTCACCGAAGCTGTGACTGACGTTCTTGACGGCGAGCGCCGGGGTGCCGGCATCGGACGGAACTATTTCAGCTGCCATGATCATGCGACGACTGCACTGCCATTTCCATTTTCAAACCTCCGGAAACATTGAGCTGTTCCTCTTGGGCTTGGCCACGCGGAGAGTTGGCAGTCGTTCGTCTTTCTCGTTCCGGTTGTGCCTTAAGTCCTTTGTTCCGCGAAGCCGCCGAGCCCCGATAGAACGGCGAAAGATCAGAAGGGCGCGACCACCACGCCCCAGGGATAGCGCCCCGTCCGGATCGACTTGATCACCTTGAGGGCGGCAACGTCTATCACCGATACGTCGTTCGAGGCACCGTTGGTGGTGAGTAGCTGCTTGCCGTCGGGCGTGAAGGCCATCTGCCATACACGCTGCCCGACGAGCAGGTACTTGGTAACCTTGAAGGTCTCGGTGTCGATGACGGCGACTCGGTTGGCCGGGCCAAGGGCGACGAATGCCGTCTTGCCGTCGGGGGTAATGCGCACGCCAACCGGCTGGATGGCTTCCTTGGTAACGCCTGGGATATCGAAGCGGATCTTGGTGAGGATCTTGCGGTCGGCTGGGTTGATCACCGTCACCGTGCCGCCGATCTCCGAGCTCACCCAGAGCTGCGTGCCGGCCGGATTGAAGACAGCGACGCGGGGACGATTGTCTACCAGGACGTTGTCGAAGGTCTTGTGGGTCGTCGTGTCGATGAAGTGGGCCATGTTCGTCGTCTCGGAGGTGTTGACCAACACCTTGCCATCCGGGCTCATGCCCATGCCTTCCGGCTCGACGCCGACGGGAATGTCGCCCAACAGCTTGCCGCTCTGGATGTCGACGACGGTGACGAGATTGTCGTCCTCATTGGCGACGTAGAGCGGGTTGCCCGACGGATGCAGGATCAGCAGCTCGGGATCGGGGCCGGACGGCAGCGTCTTGATCAGCTCGTAGGTTTTCGTGTCATAGACCTGGACGATGTTGTCATCGCTGGTGCAGACGATCAGCCATTTGCCGTCGTTGGAGAGGATGACGCCACGCGGACGCTGGCCGACGTTGAAGGTCTTGATCACCTCGAGCTTCTCGGTATCGATCACCGAGATGGTATTGTCCTTCTCGTTGGTGACGAATGCCGTGTAGGCCATGGCTGCGGGCACCGGCAGCGCGAGTGCTGAAATGGTGCCGAGCAAGGCGGCGATGCCGACCTTAAAGCGCATTAGAGAACTTCCTCCTGAAGTTATTTTTTTGGCCCGCAGGGATGGTGCGGGTGTCATTGCGTATAGGCTTGGCATTTGGTTTCCGGCTTGTCGATGCCAAGCGTATCGAGCTCGCTCACCTGATGCAGGAAGCCCTGCTGGGGAGAAACCGTGACGAGCATCTTGGGCGTGGTGACGAGGATCGGCTCACGCACCTGACCGTTCCAGTTGCGGATTGAGAGCCCTACTCCCTTGAAGCCGGCAACGTCGAACTTGGGCCCCTTGATGTAGGCAAGCAGCTCCTTGTAGTCGGTGGAATGCGTGCGCGAGGCAGCTTCGCCGATGATGCGCACAGCGAGCCAGGCGTTGTAGTCGAGCGGGCGCATGGTGCGGTCCGCTAACCTCTTGAAACGGTTTTGGAATTGTGTGCCGCCCCATAGCTCGATGGCGGGGTGCCAGGACTCAGCGACGAGACCGGCGGTGCCTGCTACGGGGCGCGCATCCCAGGTGCGATAGGGCAGATAATCGCCGAATAGGTTGCCTTCGTCGGCAACGACGAGGACGTCATAGTCCGGGGCGCTCTGCGTGAATGTCGGGATCTGCTGCTGCACCTGTTCGAACCCGCCGTCCGAGCGACGGCTGCCGGAGTCGTAGGCGAACATACGCTCCTCGACGATCTTAGCGCCGAAGCGCTTGGCGGCGCGTTTCAGCGCGTCAGCGTAGAGCTTGTCTTTCTCAGTTGGACCCGAGACCAACAGCCAGCGCGGCCATTTCTTCCAGACGAGGTATTGGGCGAGCGCATCGGTGAGCATGGTGCGTGTCGGCGCGGTGTGGAGCACTTGCGGACGGCAGTTCTCCTCACGCAGGCTGTCGTCGGGCGCGGAGTAGTTGATCAGCAGCGCTTCTTTGCCCTTGAGAGCGTCGGCCAGCTTCAAGAGGGTGTCGGGGGTTGCGTCGACGAGGACGAAGTGGGCTCCGGCGTCTACCCTCTGCACCACATCGGCGATCAGCTTGGCGGGATCGGATTCTTCGATCGGCTCCAGCTTGAACTCCTGGTTCATGAAGCGGCCGGTCGTATTGTTGTCGGTGATGGCGAGCTTGGCGCCGGCTAGCCCGAGATCTTTCGGCGGCAGATCGAGCAGCGAGAGCGGAAGCGGATCGTCACGAAGCTCGCGCGCCAGTATAATGGGGACTACGGAAACTTTCGCATCGGTCGCGGCGGGCGATTGCGCGCTCTCTTTCGCGGGCGCCGGTGCAGGCTGATCCTGGGCAACCGCATCTAGCGAGCCTGCCAACGTCGCCGTCACGAGTAACGCGAGCGCTATGGTGCGCTGCAGTATCCCGTTCGGTAAATGCAGGCGTACGCGTTGGGCATTGCCAGCGACCATCAAGCGAAGTCTCCTCCAATTGCCGGTCTCGCTTTGATTTGCGAGAGCCTTATCGTGGGTCTCGGGCGATCTGTTACTATGTTGCAGTAAAAGGGTACTCGGTACCTCCGTTGTCAAGGTCTCCCGATTTCACTCGCGGACTTGTGACCTTTCCAATGCCACGACGTGGCAACTACCCCTTGCAATTGACCCCCTGTTCGTCACACCTAACCCTTAACAGTATAACAGTCTAAGCAGCCGTCGGCGCGGCTTAGAGCAGGGGAAACGCTTTGATTGCTAAACGTATTGTCATCTTTGCGTTAGCGTCGATGCTGCTGCCTGCAGCGGCGTCTGCAACGCAGAAGGCAGTCGTCTTCCCGTTCGATCTCATCGACCAGCAGCAGCAGTTCGAGATCGGGGTCATGCCCAAGGGGCTGGATCCGGAAGACAAGAGGCGCCTGCAGATCATCACCGATGAACTGGTGCGGCTGCTCAAGGAAGGCGGTCAGTACGAGATCGTCGATACGGCCCCGATCGCCAAAGACATCGAAGACAAGTCTCCGATGTACAGGTGTAATGGCTGCGAGGACGACCTGGCCAAGAAGGCAGGGGCAGAGGTCGCCTTCATCGGCACGGTGCGAAAGGCCTCGGATGTCCTGTTCACCGTCAGCGTCTACATTCGCGACGTCGCCAACGAGAAGGTGGTCCGCCAGGGCTCGAGCGAGATCTATGGCAATACGGACAAGATGTGGTTGCGGGCCGTGAACTATATCGTCGACAGACGACTGTTTGCGCAAAAGGGGGTGGTGCAATGATCGACCGCCGCCAACTGCTCCTAGCCGGCGGTTCCGTGGCGCTCGCGGGTGTAACGCTGCCGTTTGCCAGCGCGAATGCGGCGGGCGCATTGCGGGTCGCATCGCTCAAATTCGGTTCCGTCAGCTGGCTGCTCGAGACGATCCGCGCCGAAGGATTTGCCGACAAGCTCGGGCTGCAGATTATCGTCGTTGAAGTCGCGACCAACCAGGCGGGTCCGGTCGCACTGCTGTCCGGCGAGGCCGACGTAATTGTCAGCGACTGGCCGTGGGCGTTGCGGCAACGCGCGCTCGGCGAGCCGGTCAAGTTCGCCCCGTATTCCTCGGCGCTCGGCGCCGTGATGGTCGCGCCCGACTCCTCGATCAAGACGCTTGCAGACCTGAAGGACAAGCGGCTGGGCGTCGCTGGCGGCGCTATCGACAAGAGCTGGCTGCTGTTGCGTGCCTACTCCAAGAAAGAGCTCGGCACGGACATCGCGCAGCTGGCGCAGCCGTCGTTTGGTGCGGCACCGCTTCTCACCGAGGAGACGCGTTCTGGGCGGCTTGACGCCGTCCTTAACTTCTGGACCTACGCGGCGCGGTTGCAGGGCGACAACTATCGCACCATCATCGAGATGGATGACGTGTTGAAGGCTCTCGAAATAGCCCCTGTTCCTTCGCTCGTTGGGTTCATCTGGCGCGAGGGGACGGAGGCCAAGAAGCCAGCCGAGCTGACCGCATTCCTTTCCGCAGCCGAGCAAGCCAACGCCGTTCTCGCCAAGTCCGATGCGGCGTGGGATCGTATCAGGGATTTGGTGCGGCCCGAGAGCGACGGCGAGTTCGCCGCCATCAAAGCCTACTATCGCGCAGGCATCCCTAAACCCTGGACGGGTGCCGAAACGGCTTCGGCTGAGAAGCTGACGCACATTCTCGTCGACGTCGGCGGGCCACAGATCCTCGGGCATGACACCAAGTTCGATCCCAAGCTCTTCCATGCGGCAGGCACCTAACGCTCAGGCCCGCGGCTTCAAGGTCGGGCGCCTCGGCTGGTCGTTGATTTCCCTCGCTGCGCTGATTGCGCTGTGGGAGATCGCCGCGCTGATTGCACAGAGCCGTTATCTGCCGGGTCCGCTGGCGGTAGTTCAGGTCATGATCCGCGAGGCGAAGGCCGGCGAGCTGTGGGGCAATATCGCCGCCACGCTCATCCGCGTCGCGTTCAGCTTTGTCGTCGCAATGTTCATCGGTTCTGCGATCGGCCTGGCGCTGGGCCGGTATCCGAAGGCAGATCGTTTCTTCGACGCATGGCTGATTTTCTTCCTCAACCTGCCGGCGCTGGTGGTCATTGTCCTTTGCTACATCTGGTTCGGGCTGACGGAGGTGGCGGCGATTACGGCCGTCGCGATTAACAAGATCCCGAACGTTGCGGTGACGATGCGCGAGGGTGCGCGCAGCCTCTCGAAGGATCTCAACGAGATGGCGTACATCTACCGCTTCGGCTGGTGGAAGACGCTGCGCCACGTGACGCTGCCGCAGTTGGCGCCGTTCTTTGCCGCATCGGCGCGGTCGGGGCTGGCCCTGGTGTGGAAGATCGTATTGGTGGTCGAGGCCTTCGGGCGTTCCGACGGCGTCGGTCACCAGTTGAACATCGCTTTCCAGCTCTTCGACGTGCCGATGATCCTGTCGTATGCGCTCGCCTTCATCGTGGTGGTGCAGATCATCGAGCTAGCCATCCTGCAGCCGCTCATCGCGAGGGCCAACAAATGGCGCCGGTGAGTCCTCCGCTGACTGTGAAAATCGACGAGAAGATTTTTCCGGCGGTTGGAGAGCGGCCGGCGAACCACGTGTTGAAGAACATCTCGTTCTCGGTGGAGCCAGGTTCGTTCGT
>CALRVN010000133.1:0-9551 GCA_943371625.1 Hyphomicrobium sp. CS1GBMeth3 | reverse complement strand
GGAGACCCTCGTAAAACAGCAAGTCGGTACCGCGCGGCAGATCCTGCCAAGGGGTAAACGTACCCACGGGTGTGCCGAGGCGCGCCGCGTCGTAGTCTTCATGGATGTAGTGGCGCGTGCGCCCGCGGCCGGACTCACCGTAGTTGCGGAACACCTCCTCGAGTTCCTCGAGCAGGTTCGCTTCCTCGCCGAAGTGGCTGAAGTGATTGTTGCCACGCTGACGCGCCTCGACGGTCGCGCGCTCCATCTCGATGCGACCGTAACGATGGAAGGCGTCGCCCTCGATGAAGGCGGCGGCGATGTGCTCGCGGCGGAAGATGTTCTCGAACGTCTGGCGGACCGACGTGGTGCCGGCGCCGGAGGAGCCCGTGACTGAGATGATAGGGTGCTTGGCTGACATGGTGGCGCTTACAGTGCCTTATAATTATTGAAATATTTAGAACCGCAGGAGACCTCGCCGACTGAACAGCGGGGAGCGTTCGCCGCGGATCTGACGCCCGTCGTGTAGACGCACCGCGTGCTCCACCTCGAAGCGAGAGCCGGCGATTAGGGCGACACGCTGGTGCAAGGATGTAGGTGGCACTTCGAGCACGCGCTCGCGCCCCGTGGAGGCCGCGCCTCCGGCCTGCTCGATGACCCAGGCCATGGGGTTCGCCTCGTAGATCAGCCGCAGCCGGCCGTCACGAAATTCGCGTCGCCTGTCGCCGGGGTAAAGGTAGATGCCGCCGCGCGAGACGATGCGATAGATGTCGGCGACGGGCGACCCGGTCCAGCGCATGTTGAAGTCACGTCCGCGGGGGCCATCGCTGCCGCGGCGACAGTCATCGATGTAGGTGCGGATCGGATCGTCCCAATGGCGCGAGTTGGAATCGTTGATCGCGTATTCGCTGGTGCGCGGGGGGATCTCGACCTTCGCGTGCGTGAGCAGGAAAGTGCCGGTGCGACGATCGAGCGTGAATATCTGGGTACCGGCGCCGACGGTGGAGACCAGAACCGTCTGCGGACCGTAGACGAAGAAACCACCGGCAAGCTGATTGACGCCCCGCTGCAGGAAGGCGGACGGATCTTCGTTGTGCTCCAGAGCCGGAAGGACCGTGAAGATGGTCCCGATCGAGGCGTTAGCGTCGATGTTGGACGACCCATCGAGCGGGTCGACGGCAACGAGCAAAGGCGCCTTTTCGTCGAGCAGGAGCGGGGCGTCCATTTCCTCGGAGGCGACTGCCGCCACGGGCGCACCGGCCAGCGCATCGACAATCCGATTGTTGGCGAGGAGATCGATCTCCTTCTGCTCGTCCACCTCTCCGATCTTGCCGGTCCCGCGTCCCAATGGACCGGCCAGCGCGCCCTGGCCAAGAAGCTCTGAAAGCTCGATAGCGACTGTGGCGAGCGCCTGGACCGTTGCTGCCACCGCCAGCCGCGCAGGGCGCTTTCCTGCCCAGCCGGCGAAATAGGCTGCAAGAGATTGTGGTTCAGTCATCCTCGAGCTGTCCCCTCGGCATGCGCCGCCGCCGCGATTTCGGGGCGTTTGCGGCCGCATGCACCGATCTATGCCACGAGGGCGCGGGGCAATCGAGTGTGCATAGATTTTTTCGTTTGGCTGTTTGGAGTTATCCCAAATGCCCAAGGCGTCACGGGTGAAATTCGGCGGGCCAGCGGGACACTACGGGGCGGTCGCCAGCTTGACGGATCGCCTTGTCGCGATGCAACTTACAGTTGTTCAAATTGAACGCGTTCGCCCGGCAGGACTGCTCTCGAAGAGTGCGCTGCCTATGCCGAGGGGGAAATGGCAGGCGGTAAGTTCGCGGGACTGAGACGACAATTCTGGAGGACGGCGATTGCTTTAGCCGGCGGCTGGCGGCCCATCAGGATCGCCATGCTGCACACGGCGGCGATCAACTGCCTCGCGCTTACCGGCCCTGCATACATGCTCGTGCTTTACGACGGGGTCCTGCCTTCGGGCGGGCGGGTGGAGCTCCTGGCAGCGACGGGCATCATGCTCATGTTGTATGCGCTCAGTGCGACGATCGACATCGCACGCCAAGCGCTTCTGATGCGCTGCGCGTGCCTGGTGAAGCGGCGGCTGTCGGGATTCGCCGAAGGAAAGCTGTACCCAGTCCCAGTCGGCGAAGTGAAGGCTATCGACGACCTGCTACGGAGTCAGGTTCCCGCGGCCGCATGTGATGCGCCCCTGATCCCGCTCTACCTTCTCGTGCTGTCGCTGTTGCACCCTTTGATGTGCGCGCTCGCGATGGCGGGCGCAGCGTCGATCGTCGGCTGCGTCTATCTGATTGCCCGTGATCGCAGGGATCGCGAAGCGGCAGCGCATGCGAACATTCTCGTAGCGGGCATTCTGCGCGCGCTTCGCCCGGCGCTGCAGTCGACGATGCTGGGGTTAGGCGCCTATCTCGTGATGGTGGGGAAGAGCCACCCGGCAAGCATCCTTGCCGCGGCGATCGTACTTCCGCGCGTTCTCGGCCCCATCGAGACGATTGCCGCCCACCATAAATCGATTGCGGCGGCACGCGCCGCCACGGAACGCCTCGTCGGGATGCTGCAATCACCCCGCGCCGACCGTCGCGCGGGGCCCGCAGCACAGGAGATCTCAGCCGCAGGCGTGAAGATCATCCTGCGCCGGAGCAGTGATCATGCGCGCAAGGCCACCCGCGGCGGAACGAGATCGATGTCCTCGGACTTGCGCCCGACGGCCCAGTAGCGGAAGCCCGCCGCGTGCGCCAGATCAGCGGCGTAGATATTGCGCAGGTCGACGAGGATGTCGCCGCGCATCTGCGCCTTGGCAGCCCCGAGATCGAGGGCGCGGAACTCGTTCCACTCGGTGACGGTGGCGAGAACATCGGCGCCGGCGGCGGCCTCTAGGGCGCTATCGCACCACACGACACCCGGAAGCAGCGGGTCTGCCTGCTTGCGGCCCTGCGGATCGACAACGCGCACGGTGGCGCCGCGCTCCTGCAGCATCGGGACAATGACGAGGCTCGGGGCATCGCGCATGTCGTCGGTGTTGGGCTTGAAGGTAACGCCGAGGATGGCGATCGTCTTGCCGCGTACCGAGCCGCCGGCAGCGGCCTCGATGCGGTGAGCCATGGAGATCTTGCGCTCGTCGTTGACGCGCTGCACCTGCTCGATGATCGACACCGGCGACTTGTGCTCGCGCGCGGTGCGGATCAGGGCCGAGACATCCTTGGGGAAGCACGAGCCGCCGTAGCCAGGCCCGGGATGGAGGAACTTGTCGCCGATACGGCGGTCCTTGCCAATGGCGGAGGCGACCTCCTGCACATTTGCGCCGACGCCTTCGCAAAGATCGGCAACCTCGTTGATGAAGCTGATCTTCAAAGCGAGGAAGGCGTTGGCGGCGTACTTGGCCAGCTCGGCCGACTCGCGACCGACGAACATGACGGGCGCATTGCGCAGGGCGAGAGGCTTGTAGAGCCGGTTCATGATCTCCTCGGCGCGCGCATCGTCGGTGCCGACGAGCACGCGGTCGGGATGCATGAAGTCGCCGATCGCTGAGCCTTCGCGCAGAAACTCAGGATTGGAGCAGACGGCGAATTCGGCATCGGGGCGGGCGGCGCGCAGGCGGCTCTCGATCTCGCGACTGGTGCCGACGGGGACCGTCGACTTGGTGACGATGACGGTAAAGCCCTGCAGGTGCGGCGCGATCTCGTCGACGGCGGCGTAGACGTAGGAGAGATCGGCGTAGCCGTCGCCGCGGCGCATGGGCGTGCCGACGGCGAGCAGGATGACGTCGGCCTGCTTGGCAGCGGGGCCGAGCTTGTCGGTGAATATCAGGCGGCCGGCCTGCATGTTCCGCTGCAGCAGATCGTCGAGGCCGGGCTCGTAGATCGGCGACTTGCCCTCGGCAAGCTCAGCGAGACGCTGCGGGTCTTTGTCGACGCAAGTGACGGTCCAGCCGAACTCGGAAAAACACGCCGCGGAGACAAGGCCGACATAGCCGGCGCCAACCATGCAGATGTTCACGTCTCTTCCTCCCAGCTTGCGTCCGGCGGGTGAGCGTTGCCCTCAAATCAGCGAACATTCACCGAGTTACCGCGCTAACTTACCTGTCGTTGTGTGGCAATTGCGGCGTATTCGCGCCTATCGGCGGCTCTGAGCCGAAAGCGAAGCGGCTAAACATCGAATTCGTCAATCTTCGTGAATGCAGAACGCAGTGCCTCAGACCAGGCCTGTGACAGTTTCTTGAAGTATTCGTCGTCTTGATAGATGCGCTTTTCGCGGGTGAGGTCCAGGCTGTCGCGCTCGTAAAGCACGATATCGATGGGCATGCCAACGGAGAGGTTGGAGCGCAACGTCGAATCAAAACTGAGCAGGATCAGCTTAGCCGCTTCGCCAAGGCGCATGGTCGCCTGCGCGACGCGGTCGAGGATCGGCTTGCCGTACTTATGCTCGCCAATCTGGAAGAAGGGTGTCTCGTCGGTCGCCTCGATGAAATTGCCTTCGGAGTAGACCTGGAAAAGCCGGGGGCGCTCGTCGCCGATCTGGCCGCCGAGAATAAAATTCCCCGAGAAGCCGATCTTCGTCGCCTCGAGCGCGGCGCCGTCGATGGCACGAACGGCCCGGACGGCATCACCGACGAGGCGCGCAGCGCGATACATCGATGGCACGTTGAAAAGGTTGGGGGCGTCGGGATCAACGTCCTCCTCGGACAGCTGCTCGTTGAGGAGGCTGACGACCGATTGGGTGAGCGACAGGTTTCCGGCGGTGAGAAGCACGAGCACGCGCTCGCCGGGCACCTTCCAGGTGTGGACCTTTCGGAACTGGGCAACGTTGTCGACACCGGCATTGGTCCGGGTATCTGCGGCAAACACCAGCCCGGCGTTGAGCCGCAATGCCACGCAATAGGTCATCCAATCCAGTCCCCGTTCGAATCACGGCGCCCGGCGCTCCCGTGGGACGGGCCTACTGCTGCTGGGCGGCGCTGCTTTGCTGCTGGACTTCCACGAAGACGTCAAGAACCTCGTCCGCTCCTCCCCGCCGGTTGCCGGTAATCGGGGCCGCGGAGGCCGCGTCGAGGCCGCAGGCGAGCCTGATGTAGCGGTCAGTCGGGCAAAGCTGGTTAGCGGGGTCGAAGCCGAGCCAGCCGAGCCCGTCAATGTAGGTCTCGGCCCAGGCGTGCTGGGCCTCGGAGGGCTCGGTGCCGGTGACGAAATAGCCGCTGACGTAGCGGGCCGGCATGCCCATGAGCCGCGCGGCCGACAGGAAGATGTGGGCGTGGTCCTGGCACACGCCGCGGCCGGCCTTCAGAGCCTCTCCGGCGCTGGTGTGGGAGTTCGTCGCACCTATCTCGTACTCCACCCGCTCGCCGATCACCTGCATCAGCTCGTGCAGCTGGTCGATGGGGTCGGGTGCCTTCAAGGATGCCACGAGTTCGGCAATAGCCTCGTCGGGCTCCGTCTTGCTTGTCTGACGGCGATAGACGCGCGTTGGTGAGACCTCTGCCAATCCGCGCACGAATCCGGCCTTGTCCTGTGTCTCGACGGTGCCGCGGGCGATGATCGCCAACTCGCTCCGTGGGCGGGGAAGGGAGACGAGGTGGCAAACGTTGCCGAAGGCGTCGCGGTAGCGGAGCGCGCGGTCGATTTCCGGCATCTCTACGCGCCAGCTCAAAACCTTCTGGCCCTCGAAGCTAGGCGGTGTGAGGCGCAGCGTGTGGACGCTGCTGGTCGCCGGGCTGGCGTAGCTGTAGCGCGTGACGTGACCGATGGAGACGAACATCAGTGCCCCGTGGCGTATGCGGACTTCTCGATCATCACAGCGCGCCCTGGACCTCTCATAGACCGGTGAAGTGGTAGGCCTCGGCGACCTCATTTCCCAACCGGTTGTTGCGCGCGATGAAGTCCTCGATGAACTCGTGCAACCCGGACTGGAAGATCTCCTCGATGTCGCCCTTCGCCAGCAGAGTTCGTGTCGATGCGGCGGTGTCGTGGCACGGCGCCTTGGCGCCATAGAGATGAGAGAGGTCGCTCAAGGCGACATTGATCTCGTCATAGGATGAGCGCAGCGAGCGCGGCATGGCCTGGTTGAGGATCAGGTACTGCGCGATGCGCCAGGGCCTATAGTTCTCCTTGTAGACCCAGCGGTAGCTGCGGTGCGCCGACACCGAGCGCAGGATGGCGCCCCACTGCACGGCGTCGACGCCGCCGCCGACCATCTCGATCTGCGGCAGAAGCACGTAGTACTTCACGTCGAGAATGCGGGCGGTGTTGTCGGCGCGCTCGAGGAAGGTGCCGAGCTGGCTGAAGAAGAAGGTGTCGTTGCGCAGGATCGTGTTGAGGAGCGCGCCGCGATAGAGCGCCGAGCGCGAACGCACCCAGTCCAGGACGCGCGGCAGCTCGCCGGCGTTGATGCTGGCGGGGTTGATGTTGGAGAACTCGATCCAGGCCGAGTTCAGGCTCTCCCACATGTCGCGCGTCAGCGAGGTTCGTTGCGCACGGCCATTGCGGCGGGCGGCCGCGAGGCACGACTTGACGCTCGATGGGTTGGAAAAATCGAACAGCAGGTAGTTGATGACGTCGCGCGTGTTGAGGGTCTCGAACTTGGAGAAGTACCCTTGTGCGCATCCGGCGCTGGCGAGCGTCGAGCGCCATTCCTCGTGCGTGCCATCGCCGTCGCGCGGCATCAGCACGATGCGGTAGCCGACCTCGGTGAGGCGCGCCATGTTCTCGGCCCGCTCTACGTAGCGCGCCAGCCAATAAAGGTCGTTGGCCGTCCGTCCTAGCATGCGATGTAAAACGCCCGTCTTTTGGTTGCCATCAATCCTGCAGAACCCAGGTGTCCTTGGTGCCGCCGCCCTGGCTCGAGTTGACGACCAGCGATCCGGCCTGCAGCGCGACGCGCGTCAGACCGCCGGCGCTGAGGCGTACCTCGTCGCCGAACAACACGAAGGGCCTCAAGTCGAGGTGCCGCGGGGCAACGCCCGCTTCGACGAGCGTGGGACAGGTGGACAGCGCCAATGTCGGCTGGGCGATGTAGTTGGAGGCGTTCGCGGTCAGCTTCTGACGGAATGCCTCGATCTCAGCCTTCGACGCGGTCGGCCCGACGAGCATGCCGTAGCCGCCAGAGCCGTGCACTTCCTTCACTACAAGCTCGGCGAGATGCTCGAGGACGTATTTCAACTCCTCGGGCCGGCGGCAGTTGTAGGTCGGCACGTTCTGCAGGATCGGGGCGCGGCCGGTGTAGAACTTTATGATCTCGGGGATGTAGCTATAGATCGCCTTGTCGTCGGCGATGCCGCCGCCTGGCGCGTTGACGATCGAAACGCGGCCGGCGCGGAACAGGTCGAACAGTCCCGGCACGCCAAGAACCGAGTCCGGACGGAAGACAAGCGGGTCGAGGAAATCGTCATCGATGCGACGATAAAGAACGTCGATGCGGCGCGGGCCCTGCGTGGTCTTCATCTGCAGGTAGCCGTCCATGACAATAAGGTCGTGGCCTTCGACGAGTTCGACACCCATCTGGTCGGCGAGGAAAGAGTGCTCGAAGTAAGCGCTGTTGTACTGGCCCGGCGTCAGCAAAGCGATGGTCGGCTCGCCCTCGAGGCCGCGCGGGGCAACGCTCGCCAGCGTCTTCAACAGGTTCTCGGGATAGTCGTCGACCGGCGCGACGCGATTGCGCGCGAACAGATCCGGGAACATGTGCATCATCGTTTCCCGGTTCTCCAGCATGTAGGAGACTCCAGAGGGGGTGCGCGTGTTGTCCTCGAGCACGAAGAAGTCGCGCTCCGAGGTGCGCACGATGTCGATGCCTATGATGTGGCTGTAGATGCCGAGCGGTGGCTCGACGCCCATCATCTCCGGAACGAACGCCGAGTTGCCGATGACCAGCTCCTCGGGAATCTTGCCGGCCTTGATGATCTCCTGCCGATGGTAGATGTCGTACATGAAGGCGTTGAGCGCGCGCACGCGCTGCTCGATGCCGGTGGTCAGTCGGCGCCACTCGGCGGCCGATATGATCCTGGGGATGATGTCGAAGGGTATAAGGCGCTCAGATGCCTCCTCCTTGCCGTATACCGCGAAGGTGATTCCTGTACGCCGGAACATCGTTTCGGCCTCGAGCAGCTTCTGCTTGAGGTCGTCCAGCTTCTGAGTGTCGAGCCACTCGGACACGGCGGTGTAGGGAGCGCGAACGCCTTCACCGGCGCCGTTCATCTCGTCGAAAGCCTTGCGGAGCGCCGCTACGACCTTGACCGACGTCTGTTCCTGCTGCTGCAACTTCCGCCCCGATTGCCAAACCGAGCCGCATCATGCCTGCAAACCGTGAGAAGTGGCAGCAAATCGTACAAAGAACGCTGCCTCAAGTACGGGCATTTGCCTCGATGTGGTGCAAACGGGGCGGAGTGCTGATCGCTTTGCCTCTAGAAGAGCCCTTCGATCTGACCGTCGGCGTTGAGACGGATGCTATCGGCCGAGGGCACGCGCGGCAGACCGGGCATGGTCATCACGTCGCCGGTGATGACGACGACGAACTCAGCGCCCGCAGACAGTCGCAGCTCGCGAACCGGAACGATGTGACCGGTAGGCGCGCCGCGCTTATTCGGATCGGTCGAGAACGAGTACTGCGTCTTCGCCATGCAGACCGGCAGGTTGCCGAAGCCGCCCGCTTCGAGATCCTTGAACGCGGTTTCCACCGATGCATCGCAAGCGATGTCAGAAGCGCGATAGATCTCGGTGGCGATCGTCTTGACCTTGTCGCGCAGCGAAATGTTGTCGGGATAGAGCGTCTTGAAGTTCGACGGCTTGGTCTCCGTCAGCTCCACAATGTGACGCGCAAGCGGCTCGGTGCCGGCACCGCCATCGGCCCAGTGGGTGCAGACGAACGCCTTGGCGCCGAGGCTCTCGGCGGCGGTTGCCACCTCGCGCAGCTCGGCATCGGTATCGGTGACGAACTTGTTGATCGCGACGGCCACCGGCACGCCGAACTTCGCCATGTTCTCAAGGTGCCGCTTCAGGTTCTCGCAACCCTTGTTCACGGCGAGCACGTTCTCGTTCTTCAAGTTATCCTTCGAGACGCCGCCGTGCATCTTGAGTGCGCGCACGGTCGCGACGACAACAGCGGCAGCCGGCGCGAGGCCTGCCTTGCGGCACTTGATGTCGAAGAACTTCTCGGCGCCGAGGTCGGCTCCGAAGCCGGCTTCGGTCACGACGTAGTCAGCGAGCTTCAGCGCCGACTTGGTGGCGAGAACCGAGTTGCAGCCGTGCGCGATGTTGGCGAACGGACCACCGTGGATGAATACCGGATTGTTCTCGAGCGTCTGCACGAGGTTCGGCATCAACGCGTCCTTGAGCAGCACCGTCATGGCGCCGTCCGCCTTCAGCTCGCGGGCGCGGATCGGCGTCTTATCGCGCGTGTAGCCGACGATGATGTTGCCGAGCCGGCGCTCCAGATCCTTCAGATCGAGCGAGAGGCAGAGGATGGCCATCACCTCGGAAGCGACGGTGATGTCGAAGCCGTCCGAGCGCGGGAAGCCGTTGGCGACGCCGCCGAGCGAGTTGACGATCTCACGCAGGGCGCGGTCGTTC
>CALRVN010000132.1:0-9565 GCA_943371625.1 Hyphomicrobium sp. CS1GBMeth3 | reverse complement strand
GACCGTCATCCTCGGGCTTGTCCCGAGGACCCAGGTTTCAGCAAGCTGAGTTGTCGAAGTTGAGATAGCAAGCGCTGGAGCAAACGTAGGGCTGGGTCCTCGGCATAAAGCCGAGGATGACACTTGGGGCAACCTCAGCGCCGAACCTTCTTGGCCGCCGAAGGCGGCAAGGGCGCAAGGCGCCCCGGCGCGAGCGCCGGTTCTCAGCTTGCGGCACGACAGCCGCAAACAACGCGTCTTTCCGCTCGTGTCAGCTCTTAATTGATAGCCATCAGCTTGGCGCTGTCGCTGAGGACGTACATCCGCCCCTGCGCGATCACCGGCGCGATGTAGAACGACCCGCCCAGATCCTTCTGGCTCGTGACCTTCCCCGTAGCGGCATCGACGCCGACAAGCGCACCGCCCGATGACGTCAGCCACAGGTTACCGCCCGCGAGCGTCGGCCCGGCCCAGGCGCCCGTGCCCGGCAGCTTCACCGTCCACTGCGTCTTGCCGTCGTTACGCGACAGCGCAAGCAGCTGCCCCTGCGTGTCGACGACGTAGACACTTCCGCCGGCCACCCAGGGCGTCTGCGTGCCCGGCACGTTGATAGACCACAACCGCTCGCCACTCTCCGCTTGCGTCGCAATCATCCGGCCTGCGTGACCGATAGCGAAGACGGTCCCGTTGTCGATGGCCGGTCGTGCGGCATCGCTCATTGATGCTATCTGCGAGGTCGTGCGTGACCGCGCCAGATTCTCCGACCAGGCGGTCGAGCCGTCGGAAACCTTGAGCGCTACGAGATCGCCCGAAGGATAGGGCACCACGACGATGTCGCCGGAGACCGCCGGGCTTGCATTGTTGATCAGGCTCGCCTGCTGCGGCGCGCCGCGCACCGACCACAGCTCTCCGCCGTCGGCGCCCGCGAGGCAGAAGGAACGTCCGTCGAGCGTGATGACGAACACCTTGTCACCCACCGCCGTCGGCGACGAGCGCACCGGCGCCTCGAGCTGCTTCTCCCACAGGACTTTGCCGTTCGCTGGATCGAGCGCGACCACGTTGCCATAGCCGGTCGCCGCATAAAGCCGGCCACCGTCGAAAGCGAGGCCGCCGCCGAAGCCGCCGCCCGAGCTGCCGCCTCCGAACGAGAACCAGCTTCCACTAGCCTCGCGCTTCGGCTTCAGCGATCCGCGCCAGATTGCCGAGCCGCCTGACGTGGAGAACGCGCTCACGCTCCCCTCCGCGTCGAGGGTGTAAATACGGTCGCCGGAAATGATCGGCCGGGCCGTCATCCGCCCCGTGCTCCCCGAGCCGGTGCCGGCATCGGCGCTCCACACGACGTTGGTGCCGCCGTTGAAGGCGAGATTGCCGGGGGCGTTGTTCGGATCACCGCCCGGCTGCGCCCAGCTATCATTGACGCGGGGTGCCGGCAGCGTAATCGGCGCGAAGGCATCGGCAAGCTCGCCGGTCTCCACGCCCTGCGCTTCCATCACCGCGATGCGCTTGCCCGGCAAGGGCACCGCCTTCTCGGCAAACGGATTGAGGTTCGCGAGCTTCGGCAGCGATGGCCCGTCTCCGGCGCAACCGCTGAGCAACACGAGGGAGAAGAGCCCCGCGCCGACCAACCCGTTCCGCTGCGCCCGTCCCCTCATCAATCCCCTACCTAGTCTTTTTTAGCCGGCGGCGCCGTTGCGTTGGCCGGTGGTGCCGTAACGGCTGGCGCAGGTGCCGCGGCTGGCGCGGCAGAAGCCTTCTTCGCGATCTCCCCGGCGGCAATCTCCGCCATGATGATCTGCGCGCGCTCGACGATCCCCTGCGGCGTCTGCTGGTCGACGAGTAGCGGTGTCAGGATCGAACGTGCGTCCGTCGTCTTACCAGCCTTGTAGGCGGCCAGCCCCAGCAGCTCGCGCGCGCTATAGCGCCAGGGGCTGGTGTCAGCCATCAGAGGCGTGAGCCGATTCTCCACCTCGGTAAAGTCGACGGTGCCGATACGCAGCCCGGCAGCCTGCAACTTTGCAAATTCACGCAGGACAGCGTCGCCATTGCTGCTGGAGGCGAGCGCATCATAGGTCGCGAGCGCCTCGGCCTTCTTGCCCTGCTTCGCCTGCAGCCCGGCAAGTTGCAGCTGCGCCAATGCGCGATAGCCGCCGATGCCGTCGACCGAAAGCTTCTCGAATTCCTTCTCGGCGCTACCGTCTTTCTTATCGCGCAGCAGCCCGAGCGCGCTTTCGTAAACTTGGCCGGAGCTCTGTGCCGCGGCAATGCGCTGGCCTTCCCAGAACTTGTAGCCCGCAACGCCGGCGACAATCAGGGCCGCGGCGACAAAGAAGTACGTGCCGTACTGCTTCCAGATTTTTTCCAGGCGTTCGCGCCTGAGTTCTTCTTCGACTTGCCGGAGAAGATCGTCGTCCGTATTTGCCATCGCTTGCTCTTTTCAGCCTTGAAACTCGGCGTTGTTCTCTTCAGGAGCCCCGGGCCGGGCTTCTGGATGCCGCATACATATCGAACGGCATCCCCTGTGCAAGCGATTGATCGGCTTAACGGGCAGCCAGCGGCCAATCCCTATACCTTGCTGCTCGGCGTTTTCGACTTTTTCGTGGCTCTGCCGCCAGTTGCACCCACACGCTCGGGCGTCCGGCTGGCCTTGGCGGGGGCGGCATCCTGCATGGCGTAGGTGTGCTCGGGCGTCGGGAAGGCGCGGCTGCGGACATCCTCTGCGTATTCCCGGATTGCGCCCTCGATGACTTCGCCCACCTTGCCGAACTTCTTCACGAAGCGCGGCACGCGCGGGCTAAGGCCAAGCATGTCCTCCATAACGAGAATCTGGCCGTCGCACGCCGCCGAAGCCCCGATCCCGATCGTCGGGATGTGAACCGCGGCCGTAATACGTGCAGCCAGCGGCTCGGTGATCGCCTCCAGCACCATCCCGAAGGCCCCCGCTTCCGCGACCTGCTTTGCATCCTCTTCGATGGCCGCCCATTCCTCGCGGTGCCGGCCCTGGGCCTTGAATCCGCCGATGACGTTGACCGACTGTGGCGTCAGGCCGATGTGCGACATCACCGGAATGCCCCGGTCGACGAGATAGCGGATCGTCTCGGCCATGCGCCGCCCGCCCTCGATCTTCACCGCCCCGCAATCCGTCTCTTTCATCACCCGGGCGCAATTTCGGAACGCGACGGCCGGGCTTTCCTCGTACGAGCCAAAAGGCATGTCGACGACGACCAGCGCATGGCGTGCCCCGCGCACCACAGCGCGGCCATGCATGATCATCAGGTCGAGCGGCACCGGCACCGTCGTTTCGAAGCCGTGCATCACCATGCCGAGGCTGTCGCCGACGAGCAGGAAATCGCAATACCTGTCGGCAATTGCCGCCGTATGTGCATGATACGCGGTAAGCGCCACGATCGGCTCGCGGCGCTTCTTCATCGCTGCGATATCGGGCGCCATGAGGCGCTTTTGACTGCTGTGCACGGACATGGACTTCAGGCTACTCTATTCCGAGGGACACGTCGCGCGAACCTAGTGATGGGCACCCCGCGAGACCAGGGGTGATGGGCCAGAGCCTTTCGAACAACGTTTGAAAGGAATTTGATTCCAGCACCTTGCTAACGAAGATTTAGGGTAAAAATTATCATATAGAGCGAACTCTCCTGAGACACTTTCAGATTTGCCGGGGGCTTCCGTGCTGAAGATTGCAAAATCCATCGTTGGCGCCGCAACCGGCCGTCATCGCATTTCCACTTTGGTACTGCTTACCGCCGGACTGCTCGTTGCAGCGACCCCGGAGCGTGCCGAGGCTCAATTCTACCAGTGGGGCGTCTGGGGCAATGGCGGCGGCTGGCAGCAGAAGCCGCGCCGCGCCCGCCGCGCCGCCCCTCGCTACGTCGAACCGACCGAGGAAAAGGCGGCCACAACGCTGGCCAAGCCGAGCGGCCCGCTCGTCCTCGTCGTCTCGATCAACAATCAGACGGTCACCGTCTATGACGACGGCAAGGTGATCGCCAAGTCGCCGATCTCGAGCGGCATGCGCGGCCACGACACGCCGACCGGCATCTTCTCCATCCTCGAGAAAAATCGCACTCACTTCTCGAACCTCTACGGCGGCGCGCCGATGCCGTTTATGCAGCGCGTGACCAACTCCGGCGTCGCCCTGCATGCCGGCGACCTACCTGGTTACCCCGCCTCGCACGGTTGCATCCGCCTGCCCTACAGCTTTGCCCGCAGCCTGTTCGGCATCACCGATGTTGGCGCCCGCGTCATCATCAGCGAGGAAGACCTCACCCCCGCCCAGTTCGACAGCCCGCAGCTGGTTCAGCCGTTGCCGCCCGATACCGCCGCAGCCCCTGGTGCCGGAGCCGTGCAGGCCGCCGCAACGGGACAAGGCGACATCAACAACATGATCGCCAATCCCGCAGCCGGCACCCGGACTCGCGGCATGGCCGCGATGGCACGCGCCGCCGAGCGCGACCGTCTCGTGGCAGCAATCAGCGCTTCTGAGACCGCCAAGCTCGCCGCCGACGATCAGGCTCGCGCCGCTACCATGGCGTCTAACGAAGCCAAGGAAACGATCCGCAAGGAGCGTAACGAGGAAAACCGCCTCGCCGACCTGGCCCGCAAGGCCGCTAAGTCCGCCGACGCCGCTGCTGATCGCTTCAAGACACTGACGGCCAAGATGGCGAAGGTCGACACCGGCACCCTCGACGCCGCCGCGCTGGAGAAGCAGCAGGCAGAAGAGGTCGCCGAGGAAACCAAGACCCTCGACGCCGCCGACTCTGCTGTCGTCGCCAAGCGCGCTGCCGACGCTCAGGCCGGCAAGACGAAGCAGGCCGTCGCTGACGCGGCCGCTCTCGAAAAGGCACGCAAGGTAGCCGCTGAGGATGCCGAGCACGCCACCACCGGCGTGACCGCCGCCAAGGACGCGCTCGTCGCCGCCGATGCCCTCGAGGAGCGCAAGCACTATCCGGTGTCGGTATTCATCAGCCGTAAGACCGGCCGCCTCGTCGCCAAGCTCGGCTTCGTGCAGGTGATGGACGTCCCCGTCACCATCGCCGACGCCGCCCGCCCGCTTGGCACCCACGTTCTCACCGCCACCTCCTTCGCCGACGGCGAGAAGGCGCTCCGCTGGAGTTCGGTCACGTGGAAGCCGACCGATCGCGTCCAGTACGTGCCCAGGAAGAAGCGTCGTCACGACGATGAGGCACCGATCGTTGCCGCCGGCCACGACGCTGACGCCGCCGCCGCTCTCGAGCGCATCCAGATCCCGAAGGAAGCCGAGGAGCAGCTCGCCGAACTCATGAAGCCGGGCTCCTCGTTCATCATCTCGGACTACGGCCTCAGCCGCGAAACAAGCGCACGCACCGAGTTCGTCGTCGAGCCCTGGCGCAGCCGCCCCGACAGCGCCGAGTCCCGTTACTACTGATCGGGCACGGCCCGGCTATCACGGAACGAATTGAGGGAGGCGGTTTCGCCTCCCTTTTTCGTTACGGCAACTTGCGCAGCCGCTCCGGAGGCGAATGCACGATCTCGACGCCGTCACCGACCTCGACATGCCCGCCCTCGAGCACGAGGCACGTAACACCACCGCGCCAGTTTGGATGCAGCGCCTTGCGCAATCCCTGGCGCGCCTCGTCCATGCGCGCACATGGCGTCGTCGGATAGGTCACTTCCAGCAACACCGGCCCGATACGCAACGTCGCCCCGAGGGCACGCGGCAACCGAATGCCCTCGACCAACAGGTTTGCACGACGCACCGTCCAATCGAGATCGCCGACATCCGCGCCGGTTTCTGCCAGCTCAGCGAGCGCCGCTTCCCAGTCCTCGCGGCCGAGGATCGTCACCGCCCGCCGCTTGAACTTCGGCCCCTTGTGATCGCCTTCGACGCCGCGCTCGACGCTGATGTCGATGCTGTCGGCCGTCTGCATCGGCTCGCGCCGCGCCGACCGCCACGCGATCCCGATCAGCCGCCCCGACGTGGCAGACCTCTCGCTCATCACGCCATCGGCGACACGCCGATCACGAACTCATGCAGGTAGAGTACGATCGCGGCGTAGAGAGCGACGCCCAGCACAACGACGATGACGTCGTTCAGCCACGGCCCGCTTCCCTTGCCGAGCGGACCGAGATCGCCACGCCGCTTCACCGAAATCCGGTCATAGACGGCGAACGCGAGGAAGCTGCCGAACAGGATCAGCGACGCGAGGTCGCCGTTCGCCAGCAGATGCGCCAGCGCCCAGATCTTGATTGCCACCAGCATTGGATGCTTCAGCCAGACGTGGATGTGCGACGGCACATAAGTTGCCACCAGCGCGATCATCGACAGCAGCATCAGCGACAGCGCGATGTGGCGCATGAAGACCGGCGGATCCCACAGGATCGGGTTCTTGCCCGGATGCAGCTGGAGTTTGTGAAAACCGAGCACGATCAGCGCCAGCCCAATCGTCGACATGACGCCGAAAAACACCTTGTAGCCACCGGTCCCGAAGCGGGCGACGAGCCCGTTCTTCAGCTCCAGGTTGGTCGGCACGGCGTGGATCGCGAAGAACAAGATCAGCCCAATCACCATCACCAGCATGTCCGACTCCCCAGGATTTGCCTCCGCGCGCGAATCACTGCCACGCTGCGGCCATCTCGCCCGCGCATTTCTAGTGGCGGGGGACGCCGGCCGCTAGTCCATTCCGGCCGCCCCAATGGTCGCGGGGAATATCTTAGTCTGTGACGGGGGAGCCGCCGATGAGCGCCAATGCTCACGTAAAGCCGGACTTCGACGGTCCCGAGGACCGCCAGCTGGCCGACGACATCGCACGCGCCATGCACCACCGCCCGCTGTCGAAGCGGCTTGCGCGCGTTGAATCTTCCCATACCGACGCTGCGAATTTCGTTGCGAGATCCGCAGGTGTCGCGTTGCCGGACGCCTCCGCCGCCGCGTCCGACATCGAGTTCTTTGCTCGAGCCCCCGATCCGCGCTCGATCGAAGAGGTCATCGATGACCTCGGACACGTGGCGCGGCCGCCGCCAAGCGCGCAATGGCTCGAGAATGCCCGCCGCGCCCATCGCGAAGCGCGGGTCAGTCACGCCCTCGGCTGGGTGACGACACTCGCTATCGCCTGCTCCATCATCGGCGTCGCGCTGCTCTTCCTCCGCGCCTGATCAGTTCTCGCGCATTGCTTGTCATCCCGGCACTCGTTGCCGGGATCCAGCCTTCAGCTGGGACTAGAGTTCGCGGATAGATGGATCCCGGGGACAAGCCCCGGGATGACATCAGGCCACCCTAAGGCAAAAACCCCTTGTCCAGGTTCAGCGACTGCCGTGCGGTTTCGCGGCCCTTCGCGTCGCGATGCGTGCCGATCCACGAGACATGCGTGCCGCCTTCGAGCGACGTGCGCGACCGCAGGCTCACGCCGACCGCCTCGCCCTTCTTCGCCGAGATCGGCTCCAGCAGAGGGAAGTATAGCTGCTCCCAATGCGTGCGAGGCGCGTCTGGCGCCGTCGACAGCTCAACGCCCGCCACCAGCTCTGCCTTCCACCACACGGCAAAGCCGTAGATCGTCGCCGCCGCATCGAGCTTCCAGCTCGCCTCGCCCTTCCGCGTTGAACGGCCGTCCGCACCGAACTCGATCTTGTCCCACACCTGCGCACCGAGCAGCTCGCCCGGCTTCAGCGTGCGCACGTAGATGTTGTTGAGGCTCATCTCCCGCGCCACCGAGAGATCGAGCCCGGTGCTGTTCCAGGCATCAAACTCGCGTTGAATGCGATCGCTGATGACCGGCGCCACGAGCTGCTCCAGCCGTCGCGGAATGATCACGCCGCCAGGCTTGAGGAAGCGCTTCTTCGCATCCGCCAGCGTCTCGATCAAGTGTTCTTCAAACGCGTAGTTGCCCAGCGTCTCCGACACGACGACATCGACGCGCGGCGGGTCCACCATCTCCGTGGAGTGACACGGAATGAGATGGCAGTTGCGCCCGCCGTTCGCCTTGATGATCTTCGCCGCGACGCCCGCAACCTCGGCAGTCTCGTAGAGGAAAACCTCGCGCGCGCCGAGCTTCGCCGCCATCAGCCCGAGCAGTCCCGTGCCGGCGCCGATATCCGCGACGCTTGTCTCGCCCTTCTTGATCACGGCGCGCAGGGCTTTTTCGAACGCCTGATTGCGCACGCGGTCGGCGATCAATGTGCGGTGATATTCGATGCGCATGGTTGCTTCAGAGCTTCAGGTGTGGGCCGCGGATCTGGTACAGCACCAGCGCGGTCGCCACGGCAAGATTGAGCGAGTCGAGCTTGCCCGCCATCGGGATCTTGATCAGGCTCGTGCATGCCCCGGTCAGCGCCTCCGAAAGCCCCGGACCTTCGCTTCCCATGACGAGCAACGTCGGCGCGCGATACTTCGCGGCACGGAAATCCTCTGCACCGTCGAGATGCGTGCCGACGATGTCGCCGCCCCAGCCCTCGATCCACGCCATAAACCCATCCCGCTGCATCCGCACCAGCGGCACCGCGAACACCGACCCCATCGTCGCCCGCACGCACTCGTGCGAATAGGGATCGCAGCTTGCGCCGATGAGAATTACGCCCGCCGCGCCGACCGCATCGACGGTGCGAATGATCGTCCCGAGGTTGCCCGGGTCGCGCACTTCCTCCAGCGCCACCCACACGCTCTCGCGCGCCACGCGTTTGGCGTCCGGCAGCTCCGCCCAGCGCTGCTTGAAGACACCCAGAACGTTCTGGGGGTTGTCCTTCGACGACAGCTTGCCGAGCACAGCTTCCGAAACTTCCAGGCACTCGACGCCCTGCTTCAGCGCCCACGTGACGAGGCCCTGCGCGACGCCCGTCAGGCTGCCGGCTCGATAGATGAGCGTCTCCGGAACGAAACCGTTGTCGCGCGCCGTCACCAAGAGCGACGTCCCCTCGGCGACGAACAGCCCGGTCTCCTTGCGCTCCTTGCGCATCTCGAGCGCACGCACCGCCTTGACGCGATCGTTCTGCAGGCTCGTGATCAGCCTCGGCTCTGTCATGCCGCGCTCCAGCGCGTAAACAGCGACGTCGGTACCGCGCGCGTCCCCGTCGCCTCGCGAATGGCAAGCTCGCCCGACTGGAAAGTCCCCTCGCGGCCCGCCAGCACCTCGCGGCACAGCTGCTCGAACGCCAGCGCCGAGGCGCGAATGGCGTAGACCGTCAGCACCAGCGCGGCGCCCGGCGCCAGCAGCTGAGCGCAATCCTTCATCAGCGGCGGCAGGCTCGTGAACAGATCCCACACCTCGCCGTCGGGCCCGCGGCCGAACTTTGGCGGATCGACGAGAACGATGTCGTACGTCTTGCCGCGCCGCACTTCGCGCGCCACGAACTTCGCCGCGTCATCGAGCATCCAGCGGATCGGCGCCGACCCGAGCCCCGACGCTGCCTGGTTCTCCTTCGCCCACGAAATCGCTTTCTTCGACGCATCGACGTGCGTCACCTGCGCACCCGCCGCCGCAGCCAGCAGAGACGCGGCACCCGTGTAGGCGAACAGGTTCAGCACGCGTGCCGGCTCGCCCTTCTTCTCCGCGATGCGCTGAAGCATCCACTCCCAATGCGGAAGCTGCTCCGGAAACAGCCC
>CALRVN010000131.1:0-9607 GCA_943371625.1 Hyphomicrobium sp. CS1GBMeth3 | reverse complement strand
CTTTCGGACGTCTTCGGCTCGCGCACCGTCGCGCCGCTGAAGTAAAGGCGCGCCATCCCCGGGGCCATGCCGGAGGTCACGCTTCAGCATGGCTCCACGCGGGAGAGCGTGAATGCCATCGCGGCGCCGCGAAGTCGTCGCGGGCCGGTCGTTAACTCCGCACAATGGCTCATTAGATTTGCCAGTTAAGCGGGCAGGTCGAGACAGTGCCGCTTAGTCGACCCTGCCGAGAATTTCAGCAACCCCACTGCCCCGTTAATCGCCCGTTAACTCCTTAAGGATTAATGGAAGGTTGGCAGTAAAGGTGCGTATCATGATGCGTTTTATACGTTTTCATCACCGCGGATCGACGCTTTCCCAGCCATCGGCCCGCGCCGCCGCCATTCTCATTGCAGCCCTCAGCGGTGGCTGCTCCGCCTCGCTTTCGGGGCCGGACTTCGGCTTTGCCGAGAGTAAGAGGCCGCAGCAGACCGCGTCCGGATACGGCCGCAGCAATCTGGGCAATGACGGTTACGGCAGCGGCAGCTACGGCTCGCCACGCACCTACCGTGAGAGCAGCGTCAGCTCGCAGAACCTTCCGGACGCGACGCCTTCGGCCTATGCCGGCGGCCGCACCGGCACGACCTACGCTGCCAACACGCGCAACGACTCGGCGGGCTACGGAACGCCATATGGCTCCGGCTCGTCCGGCTCCTCGAATTCGGGCGGGTCGAACTCGTACGGCTCGAGCTCGAACGGCTCGTCCGGTCAGAACAATTCGAACTACAACTCGTACACGGCTAACGGCCGGTACGGGACGGTCCCGCCGGCTTCGACGGCGTCGACCAATCGCTACGACCCGCAGCCGACGCCGTCGCTCGCCAATCCGGGTGACTCGATCGAAGTGCAGGCTGGCGATACGCTGTATGGCATCTCGCGTCGCCACAATGTGCCGGTTGCCGAGCTGATGCAGCTCAACAACATGTCCAGCCCGCACCTCAAGCTGGGGCAGAAGCTTTATCTCCCGCAGGGCGTTGCTCCGCAGGGCGTGGCGGCACATCGCTCGCCGTCAGCGCCGCCCATGCAGACGGCGAGCATTCAGCCGCCGCCGGTGTCGGCCGATCTCGACGGCAAATATCGCAGCTCGCACACGGTGCAGCCGGGTGAATCGATCTACGGCATCTCGCGCTCGTACGGCGTCCCGGCAGCTGAGCTGCAACGGGCCAACGGCATAACCGATGTGCGGACAGTGAAGGCGGGCGCAGTGCTGCGCGTGCCTGGAGCCGCCGGTGGTAACAGTTCCGCTCAGCCGATCCAGCAGGTGGCCGTTGCCCCGCAGGCATCCACGCCCGCACCGTCGTATGACAATTCCAATTCGAACTACAACACCAACAGCTCGTCGCCGAACCAGCCGACAATCATCAACGGCTCGCAGCCGAGCGGCGGCAGCAATTACACGCAGGTCGCGACACGCAACGTCAACGATGTGGCGACGGCCGGGATGGCACCGCCGGCACCGCCGGCGCAGCCGCGCCAGCAGTCGACTGCCGCAAGCGACAAGCTGCGCTGGCCGGTGAGCGGCCGCATCATCAGCGGCTTCGGACAGCGCTCGGACGGCACGCACAACGACGGCATCAACATGTCGGTGCCGCTTGGCACGCAGGTTCATGCGGCCGAGGGCGGCACGGTTGCCTATGCCGGCTCGGAGCTCAAGGGCTACGGCAACCTGATCCTGCTGCGCCACGACAACGGCTGGGTGACTGCTTACGCACACAACGACCAGCTCAGCGTGAAGCGCGGCGACAAGGTGCAGCGCGGGCAGGTGATCGCCACAGCCGGACGCAGCGGTTCCGTCGATCAGCCGCAGGTGCACTTCGAGCTGCGACAGGGGTCGAAGCCCGTTGACCCGGTGCCGTTCCTCGAGCGACTCTAATCGCTCGCTTCTAAATCTTGCCGGTGAGGGAAGAGAGATGGTGTCAGACCACGAGGGTCTGACACCGTTGCGGCGCTTGTGGCCGTCTGACCGGCTGGGCCGGTGAGCAAGTTAGATCAGAGTCGCGTCGGCGAAAAAAGAGTCATTTGCGCAACGCGTGTGTGGCTCTTCGATTGTCATCCGGGCGATGCGGGCTTGCGCGCGTGACACCGGAAGACAGACGCGCATGTGTGCGCCGCGCTGAAAGTTCTCAGCCGTCGACACGCTGCATCAGGGCCATCGCGGCGTGCGGCGCGCGCACCTTGCCCTCATGGATGAAGTAGACGAAGGCATCGCGCGGCTTTTTCGCCAGCTTGTGTTTCGCATCAATGAGTGGCAGGTCGGCGGGGATGCCGCCCTCGGCCCATGTCGTGAAGCGTAGCGCCCAAGCGTCGAGCGCTTTCGGCGGATAGCCGGTCTTCACGTCGTCCTTACCCTTCTGCAACCGCGCGTAAATGAAATCGCCAGTGACGTCGGCGATCGCTGGGTATTTCTCGTGCTCTGCAAAGACGATGGGTACGTTGTGCTCGCGTGCGAGTGCAATGAACTCGTGGGTGCAGAAGCTGTCGTGCCGTACCTCGACGACATGGCGAAGCGCCTTGTCGCCGACCTTGTGCGGAAGAAGCTCCAGGAAGGCGCCAAAGTCGGCGGCATCGAATTTCTTGGTCGCTGCGAACTGCCACAGCATGGGGCCGAGCTTGTGGCCTAGCTCGGTTGGCCCGGAGTCGACGAAACGCTTGATGCTGTCGCCCGCTTCGGCGAGCACGCGGCGGTTGACGGCGTAACGTGGTCCCTTGAGCGAAAATACGAAGCCGTCCGGCGTCTCGCTTGCCCATTTCGCAAACGTCGCCGGTTTCATCGTGCTGTAGAAGGTGCCGTTGACCTCGATCGTCGGCACCTGCTGGGCCGCGTAGATCAGCTCCTTCGATTGCGGCAGCTTGTCGGGATAGAACGTGCCGCGCCACGGCTCGAAGGTCCATCCCCCCATGCCCGCCCGGACCTTGCCCCGCTTTGCCATGTTGTTCGTCTCCGCCTGTTTGAGGCGAAGGTGAACACGTGCCCGGCGCCGGTCAAGGCAGGCTTGGAGGAAGGCAGCATTTCGAGGCGAATGCGCGATGGCGGCGCAAGGCCGCTCAAACCACATCTCAATGCGCGGCATCGATGCGGGTCGCAAGTGCCCTAGGCTGGCCAGCACGTTGAGGATGGAGGCGAGCATGATCCCAGCAGCGCATTCGAGTGCAAAATCTTCTTCAGCGCGGCACAGCAGCAAGGCAAAACGCGATGATGGTGGACGTGTGGTCGACACCAATGTCCTTGACCGCATCAAGGTGACGAGCGTCGATGATCCCGGCGTGAACTGGCGGGCCTCGTTCGCCACCTGCGGCGGCAACCATTCCGTCCAGTCGTCGACCATCGTCTATGAGATCGCGCCGGGCGGGCATCTCGGCTGGCACACGGATGCCACCGAGGAAACGCAGTACATCATCGACGGCGCGGGCGAGCTGCGCATGGAGGACGGCAGGTTCCCGGTCGGACCGGGCAGCGTGTTCGTGCTGCCGACGAACGTACGCCATGACCTCGTCAATACCGGCGAGACACCGCTGCGCGCCGTGGCGTTCTTTGCGGCGGGGATGTTCACGCAGGACTTCGACAACGTGATGCTGCCGCCGAAGTCGCACATCCTCGGGACGCCGAACCGTGAGGGCTAGCGCTAAGTCAGAGCCAGCACCGCCCAATTGACGGCGGCAACCACGGCGACGAGCAGCATGAGCCGGATCAGGCGGCGGTGGAAGGTGCCTTCGCCGATGAAACTGCCGATGAGGTAGCCGGCGGCGCCGATGATGGCGAATGCGTATTCTCCCGCTTGTTCGCTGCCGAACACGCGCAGCGGCGTCGCGTCATAGACCGACCCGCGGCCAAGGAGGAAGACCAGGCAGACCGCGCCGAACGCAAGGAGGCTCGGCCAAGTCTGATCGTCGGTGCTCCAGAAGCGGCTTATGCTAAGAGGCGGCAGCGGCGCGCCGGACATCGCGGCCGATATGCGCCCCCCAACGCCTATCACGATCAGGAATACCGCGATGGTCAGTGCCGCGGCGATCGCGGGGTGGATATCGACGCCGACGACTTCGAACGGTGGGCGCCAGACGCTTTCGGTGAGGCTGCGCCACCGGGCCAGCAGAGCCGCCAGTGTTGGCGCCATCGGCATCACGTTGGCCAGTTCGGCGAGCAGCGTCAGCCCGGCGCCAGAGACGCCCAGCAGCGCTACCGCTTCGCGACGCAGCCAATTGCCGAGCTTCGATCCCCCGCGCGGGCTTACCGTCGGGCGTGAGGCGGCCTGAAATTCCGGGCGGTTCGAGGTCATGCCGCAATCTACGCGGCAGAGGGCCTGAGGCTCAATTACCTTCGTCGGGGATCTGGAGAGTGGTCCCGCAAGCCTTGCAATGCACCGCGTCAGCGTCGTGGCGCAGCAGCGCGCAGGTCGGGCAGCGGAAGCGAACCTTGTGCGGCTGCAGCAGTGTCCTCACCAGCATCAGGAACAGGGTGACGCCGAGGATCATGATGACAATCGAGATGAAGCGGCCGAACGTGCCCTGCAGTGTGATGTCGCCGAAGCCGGTCGTCGTCAGGGCCGTGACGGTGAAATAGAGGGCGTCGACGTAATTGTTGATGCCGGGATTGCGGCCGTGCTGGCTGACAAAGACGATCCCGCTCATGATGAACAGGAAGACGAAGAGGTTCACGGTAGCGAGAACGATCTCCTCGTTGCGGCGGAACCAGGGGCTGTCCTGGCGCAGCCGGTCGAGCAGCTGATAGGTGTGCAGGAGGCGGACGGTGCGCAGGATGCGGAGGAAGCCGGCCGCCTCGCCAGCGATGGGCGCGAGGAAGGAGATGATCGCTGCGATGTCGGCGAGCGATGCCGGGTGGAGCAACTCGCGGAGCTTGTTGCGGCTGATCGCAAGGCGGGCGATGAAATCGACGAGGATGATGCAGCCGAACACAATGTCCAAGGTCTCGAGCGTCTCGTTGCCCGAGGTGAAGGACGTAAAGACGATGAACAGGACGGTGGCAATGTCGAATGCGAGGAGGCCGTAGCGGAAGCGATGCGCGGCGGGTGCGTCAGACTCATAGAGGTAGCGCAGGCCGGCCATCAGTCCTGTGTGCTTGTCCGGCTTGAGCATCGTCTGGTCGCTTCCTCAAACCTCACAACGAGCAAAGGGGTGCCGGCGTTCCGGGGGCGCTCCAGCTCAGTTCGGAGCCAGGTTACCAGTCACGCCGCGCCACGTCGTGCCGTCGATGGCCTCCAACAGAAGGACACGCGTGGTGCTGTCTGTCGTTTGCGGCGCAGCGGGCGCAGGCAAGGTGATCGACGCGCGGGCGCCGGTCTGACCGCTGAACCCTACGCGCTCGGTCTCGAAGTGCGACGCCCAGGCGTACGAATACTGGTTGCGAATGGCGTCGAGCGGCAGCTCGGCGAGCGCCTTGCCGTCCCATTGGGCTAGCTTCTGGCCGGAGCCGTCCAGCAACGTTGCCGAGATGATGTAAGCGGCGCCGGTGTCGGGACCTGCGTTGACGTAGGCGTTAAACGTGACGCCTCCGTTAGGGGCGACGGTGAGCCCCGAGACGACAAGGTTGTGGTGATGGAAGTTGGTGCGGGCGTGGAGCGGCGTCACGACGGCGCCGTGCAGGATTTGATAGGTGATGACGGTGAACACCGCGCTGCCGACGCCGAGCCAAATCGCGAGCTTGCGCACCGTTGCTGCGGGCAGCGGGCCGCTGAACAGCCAAGGCACCCACCTGTACTTCTCGGCGAAGGGGGACCCGATGATGAAGCGGGAATCGAGCGAGTAGGCGCCGGCGCCACCGAGGAACACCGCCGAGCTCATGGCGACGCCGCAGACCGCCATCGTCCATTCGTCGAGGCAGGTCGATCCCATCCAGCCGAACGCGATCATCAGGACCACGTTCAACCAGATGCTGACGAAAGCGCTGGCGCGCGTGGCGAGGCCGAACATCAGGCCGAGGCCGACGGCCAGCTCGGCGATGGTCCACAGCCAGACCGAGGTGACGATGATGTCGTGGTGCTGGAGCGTCCACTCGATGGGGCCTTGCACCCAGAGGGCGCCGGGGAGTGCGTGTGTGAGCTTTGCTGCGACGTAACCCGGCAGATCGAAGTCTAGCTTCACGGCGTAGTCGACGCCCGCGATGTCGGTGTTGTCGTAGATGAGGCGGCGAGAGGCTCCGCCCCAGAAGACGAAGCCCTGCACAAAGCGCACCCCGAGAAGGATGAGCGCGGCGAGCGACAGGTCGACGGCTGCGGCGGCCGCGCTGCCTTCGTTGCGTTCCACGTGCGCCATGCAACTGCCCTCTCGACGTCGAAGCGGTATAGTGTCTTAACATGACGGCGCGACGTTAACCGGGATGGGCTAAGAGCAGCTTACGGGCGAGCTTCAGGCGCCGCTTCCTGGCAACACCACATCGAGGTTGTAGAAATGAGCGAAGAGAACGCGCCAGAGATGGGCCGGTTCGATATCGCTGCCATTGCCGCCTCGTTGCCGGACAGTGCCGATACGCTGCTGATCGACCGCTACCTGACCGACCGGCCGTCGGCGAGCGCGCGGGTGTTCCGAGTCTATCGGCCGACGCCGCCGCACTATCATTCGAAAAGCGACGAGTATCTCTACGTTTTCTCGGGGCGTGGCACGTTCTGGATGGGCGATGCGGCGACCAAGGCTGAGTTCGGGCCGGGCGAGCTTCTGCATTTCCAACGCGGGGTCGTGCATGCGCTCCCGGACATCATCGAGGAGCCGCTGGTGTTTCTGGCGATCGATAGTCCCCGCCGTGATCCGAAAGACGTCATTTTCGTCGATCCGGCCGACGGCACGCCGGAGAGTTTCATCCAGCAGGGCGGATATTAAGAGCGGGACGGGACGACGTGGGACTGCTGATCCGCACGCTGCAGCGACTGGCCATATTCGGCATCGGGGCGATCAGCATCTGGCTGATCGTGTTCGTCGTCTGGGACTTCGCCGATCAGACGCTGCCGATGACGCTGGCGCTCGGCATCACGTACGCGCTGGGAGCGTACGTCATTCTGCCTTATGCGGTGCGCATGGGGTTGAAGGTGCTGCAGCGGCGGCGGGTGCCGAGCTTCACGGTCTCGGGCGACGGCCTGCCGGCGGACCCGGTGAATGTAGCGCTCTATGGAACGCTGGAGGAGCTGCGCGCTGCCTTTGCCGCCATCGGCTGGGTGGAGGCGGACAAACTTAGCCTCTCCAGCTCATGGCGCATGGTGAAGGCGTTCGTGTTCAACCGGCCGTATCCGGAGGCACCATTCTCGACGCTGTTCCTGTTCGGGCGCGGGCAGGATATCGGCTTCCAGAAGCCGATCGGGGACAGCCCGCGCAAGCGGCATCACGTGCGCTTCTGGGGGCGCCGCCTCGAGAATGTCCAGGACATAGACACCGCGAGCGTCTGGCTCAACACCGACGTGCCGGAACCGGGGGCGCAGGTGCCGTGGGTGGGGGCGGGGACGAGGGACACCGGGTTCGGGCTCACATCACTCACGTTCCAGATCACGCATGCGACGGATTCCGACACGAACGCCGAGCGCGATTTCATCATCGGGGAACTGCAGCAGGCGAATGTCATCGGCCCGGTGATCTGGGAGCAGGCCGGCGCACCGTTGCACAAGCGGGTCAACCGCTACATCACCGACGGCGACGTGGCGGTTGCGGCGCTCGGCAGGGACGCGGAGCTGCCGACCTTGGACGCCATGCGGTCGTAGCTCCGAGCTAAGCCTTCGTTTCCGCGGCAGGTGCGGGCGCAGCCTCGATCGCCTTCGGCGGGCTCATCTCGGCGAGGTCCTCCGGCGACAGGCGCTTGCGTTGGAAGAGCCGCATCACGACCACGTAGAACACCGGAACGAAGAAGACCGCCAGGACCGTCGCCGTGATCATGCCACCCATGACGCCGGTGCCTATGGCCTGCTGGCTGCGCGAGGCGGCGCCAACGGCGATTGCCAGCGGAATGACGCCGAAGATGAAGGCGAGCGAGGTCATGACTATGGGGCGGAAGCGCTGCTGCGCGGCCATCACGGTGGCCTTGGTCAGCGAGATTCCCGGCTTCCACATCTCCTTGGCGAACTCGACGATGAGGATGGCGTTCTTGGCCGAGAGGCCGATGATGGTGACGAGGGCGATCTTGAAATAGACGTCGTTGGGCATGCCGCGCAGGTACACCGCCGCGAGGGCGCCGACGACGCCGAGCGGAATGACAAGCATCACCGAGAACGGGATCGACCAGCTCTCATAGAGCGCCGCGAGGCAGAGGAAGACGATCAGCACGGACAGGGCGAGAAGCATGCTCGCCTGAGAGCCGGCAGCCTTCTCCTGCTCGGACTGGCCGGTCCAGGTGTAGCCGAAGCCCTTCGGGAGCTGCGCCATCAGGCGCTCCATCTCGGCGATGGCGTCGCCGCTCGTGTAGCCGGGTGCCGGCTCGCCGGTGAAGCGCACCGACTGGTAGCCGTTGAAGCCAACGATCTGCGAGGGGCCGACGCTCCATTTGAGTTCAGCGAAGGATGACATCGGCACCATGGTGCCCTGGTTGTTCTTGATGGCGTAGTTGAGCAGGTCAGCGGCGTTGAGGCGTTGCAAGTCCTCAGCCTGGACGATGACGCGCTGCATCTTGCCGCGATTGGGGAAGTCGTTGGCGTAGACCGAGCCGAGGTTCACCTGGATGGTCTTGTTGATGTCATCGAAGTCGACGCCGTGGGCCATTGCCTTCTCGCGGTCGATGACGAGTTCGGCCTGCGGTGCGGGCGGCAGTCCCTCGACATAGACGTTCTGCACGACGGAGCTTTGGCGCGCGAGCTTTAGGAGCCGTTCCTGAGCGGCCATCAGGGACGAGTAGCCCTTTTGCGCGCGGTCCTGCAGACGCAGGCTGAAGCCAGAGGCGTTGCCGAGGTTGTCGATCGGCGGTGGTTCGAGCGCCTGGATGACGGCGTCGCGATAGTTGGCCATCGCGGCGTTGGTGCCGTTCACGAGCGCGGCTGCGGAGCTTTCTGCGCCGCGCTCACTCCATGGCTTGAGCGTGACGAAGGCCTGAGAGGTCATCTGGCCCTGGCCGGAATAGGAGTAGCCGTTGATCATAGTGACCGTGGCGACGCCGGGCTGCGCCATGAGGTGCTCTTCGACCTTCTTCACCGCGGCGATAGTGCGATTGAACGAGGAGCCGGGCGGGGTCTGGATGTCGACCGTGAAGAAGCCCTGGTCCTCGAGCGGGAGGAAGCCTTCGGGCAGGCGCGCGTAGGCATAGCCGAGCCCGATGAGGATCGCGACGTAGACGATCATCACGCGACCGGAGCGGGCGATGAACGACGACACGCCGCGGCCGTAGCGCGAAGTTTCGCGGGCGACGAAGCGGTTGAACCAGCCGAAGACGCCGCCTTGGGCGTGGGCGTGGCCTTTCTCGATCGGCTTCAGCAATGTTGCGCAGAGTGCCGGGGTGAGAGACAGCGCCAGGAACGCCGAGAAGGCGATCGAGGTCACCATGGCGACGGAGAACTGCCGGTAGATGATACCGACCGATCCCGGGAAGAACGCCATGGGGATGAACACGGCGATCAGCACCAAGGTGATGCCGATGATGGCGCCGGTG
>CALRVN010000130.1:0-9631 GCA_943371625.1 Hyphomicrobium sp. CS1GBMeth3 | reverse complement strand
GCCGTCCGTGATGCGGTAGGTGCCGGCCGAGTGCCATGCCATGCGGATCATCAAGCCGCCGTAGTGGCCGAAGTCGGCAGGCCACCACTCCTGGCTGTTCGTCATCAATGCGGTGAGGTCTTTTATCACGGCATCGAGGTCGAGGGTCTTGAACTCCTTGGCGTAGTCGAACGCCTCTCCCATCGGATCGGACAGCTGCGAGTTCCGGTGCAGGACGGAGATGTCGAGCATCTCCGGCCACCAGTCACGGTTCGCCCTGGCTTTGGGCCCCGTGTGCGCGAATGGGCATTTGCCGTCGTCTTCTACTTTGGCATCCATGTTGTTCTCCAAGCGCATTGCATCTGATGCCGCGCACCGTGTTCGACATCAGCATTGAAAGAACTTCGCCGGCTGTCATGGGGACGGACGACCGCCCCGAGACGCCGACTGCGAAAACGGCTCACCGGCCCGAGTGTCCGATGCGTCTCGCTGCAGGGCCGTGGCCGCGTCCAGACCTGATCAGGGCCGTAGCGACGGCAATGCACGACGGGGCATGACATGCTCGACTGGCTCTCGTCGTTCAGCGCCAGAGGTGCCCTCATTAGAGCGATTGTAAAATGATCTTTCCTGCCCCCGCCGATAAGAAGAGCTGATCCCTCCCCGCGAAATTTTCAGCGATTCCGGACTGTTGCAGGGCTGCACGCCGATCTGGCTCAGTTCTGCCGCTACAGTGGGCCGCAGGGAAAGACGCGCGCGGTGCGCGCAGCCGCCACAGGCGCGGGAGGCATTTCGTCCTTGGCGCGGGAAACCGGCGTTGGTCGTGATTTGCCGGCCCCCGTTGAGGGCTTGTTGCCGGCTTGTGTGCTAACGCTGATGAGGGCGCATCCGCGCCGGAGGAGTTGCGCGCCATGAGCAAGCCATTGGGTTGGGTCGTCGAGATCACGCCGCCGGCTCCGGGCGAGAAGCTCCGGTACAATGTCGCCGAGCCGGACAAGGCACACGCCATCGATGCCGTGCGCCGCCGCGTGCGTGAAGCGTCTGGTGCCAGTGTCGAGGCGAAGGAGAGCCTGTCTATCCACGACATCTACGGCACGCTACGCATGAAGCGCGGGGACGTCGCCCGCGCCGAATGATGCCCCGCATCGGGCGCGGGGATTGCCGCCCTGCCCCGGAATGGCCATAACGGCCACTTACCTACCCGCCGTCCAAACGTTTTCAGCGCATGGGTGCCGCAATGGAACTGAACCAGACAGCAACGCCGCTTTGCCTTGCCATCTGGGGAATCCATTCCGATGCACGCCTCCGCCTCGATTACACTTGCCGGGCTCGCTTGGTCGACGCCTGACGGACACCAGCTTTTTTCCGATCTCAACCTGAGCATCGACGCCGAGCGGGTCGGTCTCGTCGGCCGCAACGGCGTGGGCAAGACGACGCTCCTGAAGCTCATCGCGCGCGAGCTGCGCCCCAGCGCGGGGACGGTGAGCGTCGAGGGCCGCCTCGGGGTGCTCCGCCAAGCGGTGCACCTGCGCGCCGACGAAACAATCGCCGATACGTTCGGGGCGCGGGATGGTCTAGCGCTCCTGGACCGCGCCGAGACGGGAGAAGCGAGCGTCGATGATCTGGCGCGCGCCGACTGGTCGCTACCAATCCGCATGGCGGCAGCGCTCGATCGTGTCGGCCTCGCGGCGGAGCCGATGACGCCCCTCGCCTCGCTGTCGGGCGGGCAGCGTACGCGCGCGGCCATCGCGGCACTGATTTTCGCCGAACCGGATTTCATCATCCTCGACGAGCCGACCAACAATCTCGACCGGGATGGACGCGCAGCGGTGATGGATTTGATCGGCGGATGGCGGTTGGGCGCGCTCATCGTCAGCCACGATCGCGAGCTGCTCGAGATGATGGATGCCATCGTCGAAATGACGAGCCTCGCTGCCACGCGCTACGGCGGCAACTGGACCGACTATCGAGAGCGCAGGACGCTCGAACTCGCGGCGGCGCGCCACGACCTTACCGATGCGGAAAAGCGCATCGCCGAGATTGCGCGCAGTGCGCAGGCGACGGCCGAGCGGAAAGCACGCAAGGACGGCGCGGGAAAGCGGAAGGGCGCGAAGGGCGACATGCCGGCGATAGACCTCGGCCTGCGGAAAAATCGGAGCGAGGGGACGAGCGGCGCAAACGCGCGGCTTGCGGATCGCCGCAAGGTAGAGGCGCTCGGAGCAGCGAAGGCGGCTCGGAAACGCATCGAGGTGCTGCAGCCGCTCACGGTGACGGTGGCCCCGACGCGATTGGCGGCCGGCAAGTCCGTGCTCGTCGTCGAAGATGCGACGGCCGGCTATGAGCCCGAGAGACAGATCATCCGCGGGCTATCGTTCATGGTCACGGGGCCAGAGCGGGTTGCGGTGACAGGCGGCAACGGGAGCGGGAAGTCGACGCTCTTCGCGCTCATTGCAGGGCGCTTGCAGGCGTCGGCAGGATCGGTGCGCACGATGACGAGGTTCGCGATGCTCGATCAGCGCGTGGAGCTGCTCGACGCGTCCCTTTCGGTGCGCGACAATTTCCGCCGCCTCAATCCGGAAACGGACGAGAACGCGTGCCGGGCGGCGCTGGCGAGCTTCATGTTCAGGGCGGACGCCGCGCTGCAGGCGGCGGGGTCGCTCAGCGGTGGGCAGATGCTGCGGGCGGGCCTCGCCTGCGTGCTCGGGGGACCGCAGCCGCCGCCGCTGCTCATCCTCGACGAGCCGACGAACCACCTCGATATCGACGCGATCGAGGCCGTGGAGGCGGGACTGAGGGCCTACGACGGGGCGCTGCTCGTTGCCAGCCATGACGAGGCGTTCCTCGCGGCGATCGGCATAACGCGCCGCTTGAGCCTCTGACGGGCGGGGCGGGCGGCCTGGGTGCGCCGCCAAAGCGCTGCGGACCCACATTCCCGAGCGCGGGTAAGGAACTAAGGTGCGGGGGACCCGCGACAAACCCGATTTGATGCGCTATACGCCCCTCAAATGCGTATCGTCACCACCTCAGAAGACCTCTCCCAAGCTGTACGGGACCTCTCGACGGGCGACTTCGTCACCGTCGACACGGAATTCCTGCGCGAGCAGACGTTCTGGCCGCAGCTTTGCCTGATCCAGATCGCGTCTGCAGAAGAGGCGCTGATCATCGACCCAATGGCGCCGGGGCTCGATCTCGCGCCGTTCTGGCAGCTCATGGCCGATGAGCACATCGTCAAGGTCTTCCACGCCGCCAGGCAGGACATCGAAATCGTCTTCGCGCGTACCGGGCTGGTACCGCGGCCGGTCTTCGACACGCAGGTGGCGGCGATGGTGTGCGGGTTCGGGGAGAGCGTCTCGTACGTTAACCTCGTCAAGAACGTCACCGGGGCCGACCTCGACAAATCCTCGCGCTTCACCGACTGGAGCCGGCGCCCCCTGTCGGACAAGCAGCTCGAATATGCGCTCGGTGACGTGACGTACCTGCGCGACGTGTACCACCACCTGCGGGCCGACATCGACAAGGCCGGCCGCGCGGAGTGGCTGAATGAGGAAATGGGCGTCCTCACCGATCCCAAGACTTACGAGTCGCATCCCGAGGAAGCCTGGCAGCGGCTGAAGCTGCGGGTAAAGAACCGCAAGGCGCTGGCGGTGCTGATGGAGCTGGCGGCGTGGCGCGAGCGGCTGGCGCAGTCTCAGGACGTGCCGCGGTCGCGCGTGCTGCGCGATGAAGCGCTGTACGACATCGCCAACCAGGCACCGACCTCGGCAGAGCAGCTCAGCCACCTGCGCACATTGAGCGAGGGCTTTTCGCGCTCGTCGCGGGCACGCGAGATCATCGAAGCCGTGAAGCGGGGACTAGCGCGCGACATGAAGAGCGTGCCCGCCGTATCGCGCGGGACGCAGCTGACGGCGGAATCGACGGCGCTGATGGAGCTGCTGCGCGTGCTGCTGAAGGCGTCGGCGGCGCGGCACCGCGTGGCGCCGAAGCTGATCGCGGGATCGGAAGATCTGGAGCGCATCGCCACCGAGCCGGAGCCGGACATTCCGGCGCTGAAGGGCTGGCGGCGGCGGCTGTTCGGCGAGGATGCGCTGCGCTTGAAGCGCGGTGAGATCGCGCTGACGCTGGCGGGCAGCGAGGTGGTTCCGGTTCCGATCGCCACCTTGAAGCCAGGGCGTGAAGCCGCGCAGTAGCACGAAGTGCAATCGACAACTGGGCATTCGGCAGCGGGCGGCCGCCGTCGGGAGACCTTAACCTCTCCCAGGGGGAGAGGTCGGAGGCGATCGAAGATCGCATCCGGGTGAGGGGCTAGATCGTTCCAAGCTCGTGCAGGATAGCCTCCAAGACGCCATCCAAATTCTCATAGATCTCGGTGTTGGTGACTCGGAATACGTGGAAGCCGATACCTTCCAGTTCGGCGGTCCGCCTCGCATCTCGCTTTCGTTCGCGTTCGGTCGAATGGGTTGCGCCATCCACCTCAACAATGAATTTGCCGTCGAGGGTGACGAAATCAACGATGTAACGCAGGATTGGATGCTGGCGGCGGAACTTCCATTGAGCCAGTCGACGGCCGCGCAGTTCACGCCACAGAACGTCCTCAGCAGAGGTCTGCGAGACTCTCAGAGCACGTGAACGAGCCTTGAAACGGTTCATCCCCTCACCCGGCTAGCCGCGCAATGCGCGTCCAGCCGACCTCTCCCCATGGGAGAGGTTAAGTTAGGTCACTTTGACGGGAGAGTCAGGCTACTTGCGGCCGGGGTCGTAGCGGTTCTTCTGTCGCCACTCGGAGAAGAAGTAGGCGAGCGTGTCGTCGATGTTCTCGGGGAGCACGATGCGCACGGTGACGAGCTGATCGCCCAGCTCCGAGCGGCCGGCGCTTTTCACGCCCTTGCCCTTCAGACGAAACACGCGACCCGAACTCGTCCCCTTCGGCACTGTGAGCTGCACGCGGCCGGAGATTGTCGGCACCTCGACCTTGGCGCCGAGCACGGCCTCGTCGATGGTGATCGGCACCTCGAGGAGAATATCGTCGTCCTCGCGCTTGAACTGCGGATGCGGGCGCACGCGAATTTCGACGAGGGCATCGCCGGCCTCGGCACCGCCGGCGCCGCGCTGGCCTTTGCCCTTGAGACGGAGCACCTGGCCGTCGGTGACGGCGGCTGGAACCGCTAGATCGAGGGTGCCACCGCTCGGCAGGGTTACGCGCTTGGTCGCACCGAGCGCGGCCTCGATGAAGTCGACCTCGAGCGTGTAGCGGACGTCCTGGCCCTTGGAGGTGAAGTTGGTGCGTTGGCCGCTAGCCGCGCCGCGGCCCGCGCTGCCAAAAATGTCGGAGAAGATGTCGCCGAAGCCGAACTCTTCGAAGCCGCCCGCTCCGGCGCCGGCGCCTGCACCCGCTCTGGCACCGCGCGCATACTGTCGGAAGCCAGCGTGACGCGGGTCGCCGCGCGCGTCTATCTCGCCGCGGTCGTAGGCGCGGCGCTTCTCGGCGTCGCCAACGATTTCGTAGGCCGAGGTGACTTTCCGGAAGCGCTCCTCGTTGCCCTTGGAGACGTCAGGATGGAGCTCTTTGGCCAGTTTGCGAAAGGCGCGGCGGATGTCCTCCTCCGAGGCGTCGCGCGATACGCCCAGGGTCGAATACGGATCATCGGCCATCTCGAAACGTCCTGTCCCCTAGAGCGTGGGCTGATAGGGCCCGAACGATCATGGTCTATGCCGGCCCCCCGGCCAGCGGCTTCAGTCTAGCAGGAAATATGGCGGCGTCGGGCCCTGGACAATGGTCGCGCGCAAAGTTGCGCACGAAACATTGGTCGGCGAGCACCTATTTCCTGCAGGGTAGATGCGGCCGGGCTGCATCGCCGGTCCGCGAGCAATCCGCGGACGGCATGATACTAACGGCCGATTCGGACTTCGGGCACCTTCTCCAGAAGCTGCGCCAGGGTGTCGAAGCGGCGGCGCAGGCGCTCTCCGTCGAGGCCGGCGTAGGACTTGGGTATGGAGAGGACGAGCTTGTCGCCGTCGTAGCTGAGCGGCGTCTCGTCGATCACGCCCGGAACCCCGACCGAAAGCATGTGCGCGGTGCGGATGGCTGCCGCAATGATTCGGGCGCGCTTCTGGGCGCGCTTGGAGATGAGGAGCTTGAAGCGGTCGGAAAGCTCGGCGGCGTGCTCCTGGGAGGCCCCGGCATGGCGGTAGAAGATGGCGAGCGCCATGAAGACGCGGCCGGGGTGGTCGACGCCGGACAGGCCGGCATGGGCGAGGAGGTTCAAGCTCTGCTCGCCGCGATAATCGGGGTGCTCGCGCCAACCGATGTCTGAGATGAGGCAGGCGGCGTAGCGTAGCCGGCGCTCCTCGGGGGTTTCCTTGGGGCCGGGCGGCTCGAACAGCGTGTCGGTCCACTTGCACAGCTCCCAGGCGTGCTCGATGGAGCGGGAGCGCAGGCTGGCGTACTCGGCGCAGAAGGAGAGCAGCGGATCCTTGCGGCGCTCGTGCGCGGGGAGCAAAGAGTAGATGAGCCCCTCGCGAATGCCGAAGACGGAGAACACGACCTCGCTGGGGTTCAGCACTTTCAGGAGGCGCTCCAGAACGAACGCGGCAAAGGGGAGCACCTCGCGGCGTGCCTTGGCGATCTCGTCGAAGCCGGCCATGCCGGTGAGCTTCTTGGTCTTGCGCAGGAACTCGCAGAAGGTGACCGCCTCCAAAGTCGGGATGGCGTAGCCGTGCGTGACGTGCAGCGGGTAGTTGTTCTGCTCCATGTGCAGCTTGGCGATGGCGCGCCAGCTTCCGCCGACGGCGTAGAACGGCCGGCCGGCGCCCTGGCCGATCCATGAGACCTGCGCCAGCGCGTCGTCGATGAGCGGCTGGGCTTTCTCGATCTTGTTGCCGGTGGCGTCGATGAGGCGCAACCCGCCGACGGGCAAGGTCGTCGCCTGCTTCAAGCGGTCGGAGGAGACGTCGATCAGCTCGAGGCTGCCGCCGCCCAAGTCTCCGGCAATGCCATCGGGCTCGACGAAACCCATCATGATGCCCTGGGCGACGAGCTTGGCCTCGCGCTCGCCGGAGAGAATTTCGATGCGCAGCCCGAGTGCCTTCTCGGCGCGGGCGATGAAGTCGGCGCCGTCCTCGGCCTCGCGCACGGCGGCGGTGGCGAAGGCGCGCACGTTCTTTACTTCGAGGATGCGGGTGATGGTGCGGAAGCGAGCCAGCGCGATGAGGGCGCGGTCGACGGCATCGGCACCGAGCTTGCCGGTGGAGGCGATCGACTTACCGAGGCCGCAGAGCACCTTCTCGTTGAACAGCGGCGTCGGCGCGCGCACGGCGCCCTCGTAGACGACGAGGCGCACGGAATTCGAGCCGATGTCGATGACACCGATCGGCTCGAGCTCGTGCCCACGATGCTGCTCGCCGAACAAGCGTTCCAAGCTCGTCAAAATGCGCCCCGCTGCGTGCTAGAGCCGTTCCGGTTTTGGTGGAATCGGAGAACGGCTCCAGACCTTTGTTTGGTCGTGCTTCTTATCGGAAAACCGGTTGCCACTTTTCCGGAAGCACTCTTGCGTCAGTCTTTGCCGAGCAGGCTGAAGCGAGGCGGGAAGTTCTCCTTGAGCGCCTGCCCACGGCCCGAGAGACTCGGATTGGTGAGAAAGTACTGGTGCGCGTTAAAGGCTTCCTCACCGGGCGCCGGACGAATTCGCTCCGAGGATCCATCCGACTTTATGCTCCAGCTCTGCTGGTTGTCCTTGAGGTTGGCGACCATGATCTGATCGAGCACCTGTTCGTGCACGGTCGGGTTCATGATCGGCACCATGGCCTCGACGCGACGATCGAGGTTGCGTGGCATCATATCGGCGGAGCTGATGTAGACGGCGGCCTTGGGTGATGGCAACCCCTGGCCGCGTCCGAATGCGTAAATACGTGCGTGCTCGAGGAAGCGCCCGACGATGCTTTTGACGCGAATATTCTCCGAGAGCCCCGGTATTCCAGGTCTCAGGCAGCAAACGCCGCGCACGATCAGATCGATTTCGACGCCGGCCTGGCTCGCCTCGTAGAGCGTGTCGATGATCTGACTGTCTACCAGCGCGTTCATCTTCATCCAGATGGCGGCGGGCCTGCCGGCCTTGGCGTGCTCGATCTCCTCGCGGATGTGAGCGACGATGCGCTGGCGGACGCCGTGCGGGCTCGCGGCCATGGCCTCGAGCTCGGCCGGCTCGCCGTAGCCCGTGACGAAGTTGAGGATGCGCGTCACGTCGCGGGCAATGGCGGGATCGGTGGTGAACAGCGACAGGTCGGTATAAACGCGCGCTGTCTGCGGGTGATAGTTGCCGGTACCGATGTGGCAGTAGCTGACGAGCTCGGTGCCCTCACGGCGCACGATGATGCCGAGCTTGGCGTGCGTCTTGAGTTCGATGAAGCCGTAGACGACGTGCACGCCGGCGTTTTCCAGATCGCGCGCCCAGCGGATGTTGGCGGCCTCGTCGAAGCGCGCCTTCAGCTCGACCACGGCGGTGACCGACTTGCCGGCTTCGACCGCCTCCTTCAGGGCTTGCACGATCGGGCTGTCGCGCGAGGTGCGATAGAGCGTCCACTTGATGGCCATGACGTTCGGGTCGGCGACCGCCTGGCGGAGGTACTGCACAACAACATCGAACGACTCGTAGGGGTGGTGGACGATGATGTCCTTCTTGCGCACCGCGGCGAAGCAATCGCTGTTGAACTCGCGGATGCGCTCGGGGAAGCGCGATACGAACGGCTTAAACAGCAGGTCGGGGCGATCGTTGACGATAAGCTGAGCGGTATCGGCAAGCGCGAGCAGGCCGTCCTTGATGAAGACGGAGTCCTCGCCGACCTCCAGCTCCTCGATGACGAATTTCTTGAGCCGATTGGGCATCGCCGCTTCGAGCTCGAGGCGGATCACGTGACCGCGGCGGCGCCGCTTGAGCGCGGTCTCGAACGAGCGGACGAGATCCTCGGCTTCTTCCTCAATCTCGATGTCACTGTCGCGCAGCACGCGGAAGGCGCCCTGGCTCTTGATCTGGAAGCCGGGGAAAAGCTCTGAGATGAAGAGGCCGATGATCGTCTCGAGCCGGATGAAGCGCAGCTCCTTCTGCTCGCCGTCGTTGCCGCCGAGGCGCATGAAGCGGTCGAGCTGGCTGGGAATCGGGATGAGGCCGTTGAGCGCGCGGGCGTCGCTTTCGCGCAGCATCTCGACCGCGAGAGTCAGTCCCTGGTTGAGAATGAACGGGAACGGATGCGCGGGATCGACGGCGATCGGCGTCAGGATGGGGAAGATGTGCGTGAGAAACAGGCGCTGCAGCCAGCTCTTCTCGGACGGCTTCAGGTCGCCCGGCTCCAAGATGTGGATGCCGTTCTGCGCCATCTCGGTCTTGATGCCGCGCCAGACGGCTTGCTTGTCAGCGACGAGGCTCGCCGCGAAGCGGTTGATGGCTCGCAGCTGCATCGTCGGCGTGAGGCCATCCTGGGATGGCGTCTGCACACCGGCCGCCACCTGACCGTAGATGCCGGCGACGCGCACCATGTAGAACTCGTCGAGGTTCGACGCGGAAATCGACAGGAAGCGCAGACGCTCGAGCAGGGGATGACGCTCGTTCTGCGCCTCCTCGAGCACACGACGGTTGAACTGCAGCCACGACAGCTCGCGATTGTA
>CALRVN010000129.1:0-9664 GCA_943371625.1 Hyphomicrobium sp. CS1GBMeth3 | reverse complement strand
ACTTGATCGCGGTCTGGTCCTCGGCGTTGAGACCGGCGATCGGCGCCAGCATCATGATGAAGCCGACGATGGTGCCGAACAGGCCGAGCTTCATGACGAGATCGCTGGCGAAGGCGCCGTAGCTATTCGAGCCGCTCAGCCGCTCGGCCAGAACCCGAAGCAGCAGCGTCTGGTCGAGCTTGCGGTCCTTGTCGCTCAGGCCGGCGGTGGTGATGAGATTGCGGATGTGTCCGGCAACGAGGCCGTCATTGGGACCGCTGGTCTCCGTGTCGGAGCCGCGCTTGACCTCCATGACGCGGCGCCGCTTGTCGCCGGCCGAAGCGATGGATGCCGCGAGCCGCCGCGCGGCGTCGGTCTGGCGCGAAACGGCGATGCAACGCCACAGGCAGTGGAACGAGGTGCCGATATAGACGAGCACGATGAAGAGCGTGATGTGCGTCGGGTCGGCGGCGAGGGCCTTCTGCGCCATTCCGTAGAACCACAGCAGCACGAAAGTGAGGAGGTTGGCGCTGGCGAAGATCATCCACGAGAGGACGGGGTCGGCGGGCTCGAGCAGGCGCCTGAGAGAACTTAGGGTCGCGCTACCCTGGGACTTAATCCGCGCTGCGTCCTGCATTCTGAGCACCCCGTGCGTTAGCCGTCGCCGCGCAGTCTGGCGGCTGGGCGACACTAGGGGCCACGGGCGCAAGGACTGAGAGCATGAAGCCCGATCGCGTGTGGGCATTATGCCCGCTCGAGGTCTTACGGCCGGCCTGAGCGGCGGTGCTTGCACAAACGTGCTGCGAAACGCGGGAGGCGCCGGGAAACATCGGGAACTTTGTCCCGCGGGAGGGACGTTGCGCGTGTTCCGCCGGGGACTTCGCCGAGCGCCGGCTTAGCGCATCTTGGGCTCAGTGATGAACGCCAACCTCTGGGGTCGACCATGAACAAGCTCTTTGCCGTCAGTGCCGCCACCCTCGTCGCCGTGACCGCAATTGCGTCCGGCGCCGCCGAGGCCGGCTTCAATCTTCGCATCAAGGCTCCGGCGGGCTTTGCCGACGTACACCAGACCGGTTGCCACGGTGGCGGTGGTTCGAGGCGGGCCGCGCAGTCGTTCCGGCGCTCGAAGCCGCGCGTCGCGCTCGCGAGCCGCGCTGCTCGCAAGTCGACCGAGGTCGCCAAGGCGGAGAGTGCGAAGCCTGCTCAGACGGTTGCGGCTGTCGAAGAAAAAGCGGACGTCGCCCAGGTCGAGAATTCCTCGGTGTCGGGGGGCAAGGTCGCCGCGGTTCAACCGGCGGAAAAGGTCGTCGACAGCAAGCCGGCGGATAAGACGATCGCGGCGGTGCCGGTCAAGAAGCCCGAGCAGAAGGTGGTCGCCTCCGCGCGGATCGGCTGCAAGAAGTTCATCCCGGGCGCTGGCCTGACGATCACCGTCCCCTGCGAGGCGAAGTAAAGCGAAAGTTGCGCGGCCTCGGGCAATCCCCGAGGCCGTGAGTTTGCGACAGACGGGTGCTTATCCAAACCGTCATGGCCGACAATTCGGCATCCACGCCACTCTCTCAGGCTTGACGGGTCTCGGGGAACGTTGCCGAGGTGATCGCTAGTCGCAGGCGCCCGCGCTACGCCACTTGTTCTGTGAGCACCCCATTTGGCGAGAAGAAGTGGTCATCACCTGTCGCAGCCGAAGCGCGCAAGCCATACCCGTCGAGGATAGCGGACACTTCCGCAATCTCGCTCTCGTCCGCCTCGATCTGAACGAACACGACATTGTCTCGAAACAACCGTTCCATTCCCGCGAGCGCGTTGATGGAGTGTCCCTCGACGTCAATTTTCAAGTAGATGCGCCTTCCGGTGAGCGACAACACATCGTCACAGCGGGCGAGTTGGATGGTCTCTTGCCGTGTATACGCTCTAACTTCTCGCCCGCAGGCGGTGAGGTTGAGCCGCGACACTCCAGTCGAGTTTGGATCGACGTGAATTGTTGTCTGACCGGGGTGGTCTGACAATCCGATTCGGAAGGCTTCTACCTTTGCGTCGAGGCGATTGGCGAAGACATTGCCCAGCATCTGATTGAAGTTGCGGCGCACGGGCTCGAAGGCGAACACCTGAGTCACTTCGGCGAGGCTTCCAACCAGCACCGTGTAGAGGCCGATGTTGGCGCCGGCATCGATTAGCGTATCGAGCCCGTTCATCAGGATGCAGCGCGTTGCAATGGCGATCTCTGTCGCCTCGTGAGGCAGCCCGGCCGCCACGCGGTTATCGAGCCAGTTGCGCGGATCAAGCATAAACGTACCGCCCGAGCGACGAACGAGGATCGGGAACGACCGCAGCCGCATCGCGCGCTTCGACAGGCTTGCGATGGGATGAAATGTCATTGCGTGTCCAAAATTGTTGATGCGGTCGGCTTTGCAACTTCAGCCTGTATGCACCACAACCCGGCTTCAACTATATCCTCAACGTTACCCACAGATCCGAGCAAATCAGCCCTCAATCTACATTTGGAGATTGTGAGTGATTTCTGGTCTGGAGCCGCGGGCGATAGCAAGTTCCCATTCAGCTCACACAATCTGCGCGGTTGAATTGTTCATTCGGCATTGAGGGTTCGCAACGCGCGGCGCCATTTGATGGCAGCCATCCGGCGCGCTAGCCGACGATGAAGAAATGGGCATCTATGGTGGGCGGTATAGGGATTGAACCTATGACCCCACGCGTGTGAAGCGTGTGCTCTACCGCTGAGCTAACCGCCCGCCGTGCCGGAATGTCGTGATGCCGGGTCGACCTTATGCGAGCCGCCGCGGGTTGCTGTCAAGCGCCAGGCAACCCCATCACGGCAGCAGCGCGAACGAATGGGCGACCTTCGGAAACTCGCCGGCGAGCTGCTGCTTGTCCTGCGGCGTGGCGATGCCGATGAGGCGGAAATAGCCGCCATCCTTGCCGAGCAGGACGGTCTGGTAGAGGTGGATCGGCCGGCCGTCGTCCTCGTCCACCGCTTCCGCCTCCAGCTCGATGCCGTCGAGGCCGCCGACGATGACGGGGCGCGGCTCCCCCGGCTTCAGATCCTTGTAGCCGGGCAAAGTCGACAGCAGTCCGACCGCGAGCTTCTCGGGCTCGGGAACGGGACGCTTGTCGAGTGACGGCGCGACCATGAAGGCGGAGCGCGCATCGCCGGTGCGATCGGGATCGAGGCGGCCGTCGAGGGTGTAGACCTTGCTCGTTCCGACGAGGGTTCCGGCCTCCTTGAATGGCCCGAGGTAGTTGAGCGCATAGAGGTCGCGCACGGCGGGCTTCTCGGTCGTCTTCGCGGTCGAAAGCACGCGCTCGACGTCCTCGCGCTTCACGCTGGCGTCGTCGATCGACTGCTTGGGGACATTTACGGAAACCAACACAGTCTGATCGGCGGTGCGAAACAGTACGAAGAATTTGGCATATGTGCCGGCTTCCGATTTCTGCACGGCACGCATGTAGACGTGGGCGTCCTGGCGGGGCAGGTCGCCCTTCTCGACATCGGTGATGCCGCGCTTGGCCAGCTCTTCGGGTGTGAAGCCCTGCGCCATCTTGTCGTACTCGCCGACGGGGGCTTCCAAGATCACGTAGGAGACGCCGGACGTGTCGTCCTGAAAGCCGGAGAAAAGGGGCGACGGGACGAAGCCGCCGGGAAGGTCGAGGACGATGCGGCTGTTGGGCGCCTGCTGTGGCGCGGCACGTGCGATGGCAGAGATGCCGAGACCGGCCAGAGCCGCGAGCAGTAGCGCTGCCAGCGCGCCGCGGGCGCCACGACGCGCGGGCCGCGTCGAGGTTGTAGTCGGCAGGGGCGGCGCAATCGGCAGCGGCATAAGCTGAGGTTCCTGAGATGGCGCTGGGGGAGGGGAAGGGACCCCGCTGATAGGGCCATATTGGGGCGTTGGCGCCCGCAGAGAACCCCCTTTGGCGCTACTTTACAGGCGCCTTTGGCGCCACTTCACACGCCGTGCCGCAAATGCAACCATTCCGCGCGCAATGCCGATTCTGAGTGGCGCGCGGCGCTCCCGCGGGACATAAGAAGCGAAAGCCGACCTGCGAGGCGCAAGCTGGCAGGAAATGCGCCGACGGGGGGATAATGGCCGAGTCTGACGACCATCACCGGAACACCGTGTTCTCGTTCGGGCTCGAGCGCCTAGGTCTCGTCGGCCTGCGTGCACCTCTGGTCGTGAGCATCCTGATCGCGGTCGCCACGGTGCTCGGCGTGATGGGCCTGTTAAAACTGCAGGTCGATGACTCGCTCGCCGAACTGTTCCGCACCAATACGGAGGAGTTCCGCCGCTACGAGGCGATCGACAAGCGGTTTCCGTCGAGCGAGTACGACGTGCTCGTGGTGGTCGAGGGGCACGACCTCCTAAAGCGCAAACAGCTGGAGGCATTCGCGGGGCTTACGACGGAGCTGCAACTCGTCGATGGCGTTTCGGGGCTGGTGTCGATGCTGTCGGCGCGCAGCAAGCCGGACGAGACGGGATACGCGGCGCCGCTGGTGCCGGACGAGATGCCGGAGGATGGTCCCGCCTACGATGCGGTGATCGCGGCTCTGAAGGGCAACGACATCGTCAAAGGCAAGTTTCTTTCCGACGACGGCCAGCTGGCGATGATCATCATCGCGCTGGATCGCAAGGTGGTGCAGACCGAAACCGCCAAGGTTGTGATCGGGAACATCAACACGACCATCGACCAGGCGCTGGCGGGGACGGGGCTGACGGCGAAGATGACGGGTGCGCCCGTCATGCAGCTGGAGATCCGCAACGCCGTCGAGCGCGACCAGATCCTCTATAACGGTCTCGGGCTGCTGTTCGGCGCGATCATCGCCGCCATCTTCTTCCGCCGCGTCTCGCTGATGCTTGTCGCGGCCCTGCCGCCGGTGCTGGCGGTGATCTGGTCGCTCGGCATTCTCGGCTGGATGGGGTTCAAGCTGAACCTGTTCCTCAACGTGATGACGCCGCTCATCATGGTGATGGGCTTCGCCGACAGCATGCAGATGGTGTCTGCGATCCGTATCCGGCTGCGTGAGGGCGACAGCAAATACGAGGCGGTCAAGTTCGCGATCAACATCGTGGGGCCGGCGTGCGTGCTGGCGCACGGTGTGGCGCTGCTGGCGTTCCTGGCGCTGCTGTTCTCCGACTCCGGGCTCATCCGGACGTTCGGCGAAGCCGGCGCAATCGCAGTCTGCGTGTCGTTCGTCGCGGTCATTCTGGTGCTGCCGATCCTGGCGGTCGTGTTCATTCGCAACGAGGAAACGCTGGCGAAAGACCGGACGCAGGCCGATGCGCTCATGGACGGGCTCGGGGTCATCGTCGGCGCGATCGTCGATAGGGTGACGCTGCACCCGTATTTCTATTCGATCGTCGGCGTCCTCATGTTCGCTCTCTTCGGTGCGGCGTTCTACGAGCTGCCGGCGCGATACCGGCTTGCCGATCAGGTTCCGGACCGCGAGCAGGCGCTGGACGCCACGAGCCGCATCGATCAGAAGCTGACGGGCGCCAATCCGGTGCATGTGATGATCGAGTGGAAGGACGGCACGGCGCTCTATTCGCCGAAGACGCTGGACGTCATCGGCCAGGTGCACAATTCGCTCGAGAAAGAGGCGGGGCTTGGAAACGTCTGGTCGATCGAGAGCCTGAGGCGCTGGCTGCGCGAGGCCGGCGACGACCGCATCGAGACGGTGGAGAAATTCGTCGGCTTCCTGCCGGACCATCTGGTGAAGCGTTTTATCGCGGACGACAAGAATGCTGTTCTGGTGACGGGGCGGCTGCCGGACGTCGATTCCAGTCACATCCTGCCCGTGGTCGAGAAGATCGACCGTGCGCTCGATCCGGTTCGCGCGGCCAATCCGGGATTTGAGATTTCGGTGACGGGCCTGCCCGCGGTCGCGGCGCGCAACAGTGCGCGCATGATCTCGCAGTTGAAGGAAAGCATTCCGATCTGCGTCGCGTTCGCGGGCGTGCTGCTGGGGCTCGCCTTCCGCTCGCCGTTTGTCGCGGTCATCAGCCTGCTGCCGGGACTGTTCCCGGTGCTTGCGTCGGGTGCGCTGCTGTGGGCCAACGGGGCGGGGCTGGAATTCGCGTCGGTGGTCGCGCTGCTGGTCGTGTTCGGCCTCGGGATCGATGCGCTCATACACTTCCTCAACCGATTGCAGATCGAGGAAAGTAGAGGAGGGCCGCCGGAGCAGGCGATCCGGCGAGCGCGCGTGCTGGTGGGGCCAGCGATCATCCTGACGACGATCGTGCTGGCGTTCGGCCTCGGCGTGACGGTGTTCTCGGATCTGCCGTCGCTGCGCACGTTCGGGCTCGTCTGCGGCCTGACGCTGCTCGCATCGCTGCTGGCGGACCTCGTGTTCCTGCCGGCGACGATCCTGGTCGGGAGACGCTTGTGGCCGCACACGGCTCGCGGTTCTAGCTGAGCGCGCGCTAGGCTTGTAAGACCCGGGCGATGGCCGGCTCGAGTTCATCGAAGTGGTCGATGACGACATCGGGCCCGAAGCTGGCGACGGGCGTGTCGGTGTAACCGAAGCTCACGCCGATCACCGGCACCTTGGCGGCGCGGGCCGTCTCGATGTCGACGGCGGTATCGCCGATCATGATCGCGCGCGTTCTGTCGCCGCCGGCCATGCTGATGGTGCCGAGCAGCGCGTCGGGATGCGGTTTGGCGGCGCCGAGGGTGTCGCGGCCGGCAACGGCGATAAACAGGCGCGACAGGTCGAGAGCGTCGAGCAGCAGCTTCGACATGCGCTCGATCTTGTTGGTGCAGACGGCGAGCTTCACGCCCTCGCCCTTGAACTTCTCCAGTAGGGGGACGATGCCCTCGAAGGGGCGGCTGCGGTCAGCGATGTGGTCGCCGTAGAAGTCGAGATAGCGCTTCAGCAGCGCCTCGTGCTGGGCTTCCGACATGGTCTCGGCGCCGGGGCCGATGGCCCGCACCATCATGTGCTTGGCGCCGTGACCGACGTAGGGGCGCAAGCTGATCTCATCGACGTGCGGCAGGCCGAGGTGGTCGAGGACATGGTTGGTCGCGGCCACGAGATCGGGGGCGGTGTCGACAAGGGTGCCATCGAGGTCGAAGACCAGGGTGAGATCGCGCATGAGACCTTGAATAGCGGATTTGAGGCTGGCGGGCGCTGACGCAGCGCCGCGGTCGGGGCTATGTACCTTGAAACATCGGGGTGCGCACCTTAGACAATGGCAGGCCGTCAACCCCTTTTGTTTCCCGGTGGCGCATATGGATAAGAGCCTCATCACGCTTCTCAAGACGCAAGCCTACATCGACGGCGCCTGGGTCGGCGAGCCGACGATGCCGGTCATCGACAAGGCGACGGGCGCCGAGATCGCGCGCGTCCCCGAGCTGGGCGAGGCGGAGACCAACGCGGCCATCGAGGCGGCGCACAGGGCGTTTCCAGCCTGGTCGAAGCTGCTCGCCAAGGAGCGCGCGGCGATCATTCGGCGCTGGTACGACCTAATCGTCGAGCACGCAGACGAGTTGGCGCTGCTGGTCACCAAGGAGCAGGGCAAGCCGCTGGCCGAGGCGCGCGGCGAGATTATCTACGGGGCCAACTTCGTCGAGTTGTTCGCGGAAGAGGCAAAGCGGGTCTACGGCGAGACCATCCCGACGCACAAGGCGGATGCCCGCGTCGTCATCATGAAGCAGCCGATCGGTGTCGTCGGCGCCATCACGCCGTGGAATTTCCCGTCGGCGATGATCACGCGCAAGGTGGCTCCGGCCCTGGCGGTCGGGTGCACGGCAGTGGTGAAGCCGGCGGAGGACACCCCGCTTTCGGCGCTGGCGCTCGCCGAGCTGGCGCAGCGCGCCGGCGTGCCGAAGGGCGTGTTCAACGTCGTGACGGCAAAGGATCCGGTTCCCGTGGGCCGGGCGCTCACCGAGAACCCGCTGGTGCGCATGATCACGTTCACGGGCTCCACGGAGGTCGGCAAGATCCTGATGAAGCAGGCGGCCGGCACGGTGAAGCGCGTAGGCATGGAACTCGGCGGCAACGCGCCGTTCATCGTATTCGACGACGCCGATCTCGATCGCGCGGTCGCGGGTGCGCTCGCTTCCAAGTTCCGCAATGCCGGGCAGACGTGCGTGTGCGCCAACCGCATCCTGGTGCAGGACGGCGTCTATGACGCCTTCGCCGAGAAATTGACCGCTGCGGTCAAGAAGCTGAAGGTCGGTCCCGGCACCGAGAGCGGCGTCACGGTCGGGCCGCTGATCAACGAGGCAGCGCTGAAGAAGGTCGAGGAGCACGTCGGCGACGCGCTGGCGCACGGCGCCGAGGTTGCTGTCGGCGGCAAGGCTTCGCCGCTGGGTGGCAACTTCTACGAGCCGACGGTTCTTACCGGCGTGACGCCTGCGATGAAGGTGTCGCGCGAGGAGACGTTCGGGCCGGTGGCGCCGCTGTTCCGCTTTCACACTGAGGAAGAGGCGGTGCGGATGGCGAACGATACGCCGTTCGGACTCGCAGCCTACTTCTTCACCCGCGACCAGGGCCGCTGCTGGCGTGTCGCCGAGGCGCTGGAATACGGCATCGTCGGCGTCAACGAGGGCATCACCTCTACCGAGATCGCGCCGTTCGGCGGCTGGAAGGAAAGCGGTATCGGGCGCGAGGGATCGCACTACGGTATCGAGGAGTTCCTCGAGATCAAGTACACGCTGATGGGCGGTCTGTAGGCCGCTCCGATCTTGGCGCGACCGTAGGTTCCCCCTCACCCGCCGCTCATGCATCCGCATTTCGCGCCGGCCTCTCCCCACCGGGGAGAGGCTAGCTCAGTGCGTAGCCGCAAGTTGTCACTTAACCTCTCCCGATTGGGAGAGGTCGGAAGCGATCGGCAGATTGCTTCCGGGTGAGGGGTTGTGCCGCCTCAGTTGGAAGAACTCTGGCGGTACGTGCGCCATCTCGCTCTTGCGTCCGGCGCGTGGTGCGCGTAACGCAGCGCATCCAGCCCGGCTGGTTTGGGCGCACGTTGCGGGGAAGAGCATGAGCCAAGACGCGTTGAAGGTGGCGGCGGCGGAGCGCGCGCTCGCCTTTGTCGAGCCGGGTATGCGGCTCGGCCTCGGGACTGGGTCTACAACTGCAAAATTCGTCGAGGCGCTCGGTCGCAAAGTGGCAGCCGGGCTCGACGTCGTCTGCGTCGCAACGTCGGAAGCGACCGAGGTGCAGGCTACCGCGCTCGGCATCAAGATGTCGACGCTCGATGAGACGCCATTCCTCGACCTTACCGTCGACGGCGCCGACGAGGTGGACGGCGAGTTGCGCCTGATCAAGGGTGGCGGCGGCGCTCTTTTGCGCGAGAAGATCGTCGCGACGGCGTCGGGTCGCATGATCATCATAGCCGACGTTTCCAAGAAGGTCGAAACGCTGGGCGCATTCCCGCTGCCGCTGGAGGTCGTCTCGTTCGGGCTGACGGCGACGCGAAACATGATCACGGCACTCGCAGCCGACGTCGGCTGCGAAGGCGACATCAACGTGCGCATGCTCGGCAACGGCAAGCCGTTCCTTACCGACGGCGGCAACTTGATCCTCGATTGCCACTTCGGCCGCATCGACGATGCCGAGGAACTCGACGAGGCGCTGAAGCTCATCCCGGGCGTGATCGAAAACGGGCTCTTTATCGGCATCGCCGATCTCGCCATTATCGCCGCGGCCGACGGTATTACCCTGATCGGGTCC
>CALRVN010000128.1:0-9689 GCA_943371625.1 Hyphomicrobium sp. CS1GBMeth3 | reverse complement strand
CCGCAGTCGACATGCGGCGTATAGATCGGCTTGTGCTTGCCCTTGAGGCGAGTGGCGATGAGAGCGGCCAACCGACCGACGACGAGACCTTCGGCGTCGATCAGGATCCACTTCTTCTCCACGTCGGCCTGCTTGGCGACGAAGGTCGGCATAGTGCGAGGCTCCGATGCTGATCGCCGGCGATGGAGCGGCCACAAAATGCGGCGCTGCCGGCGAAAGAGGCGTCTTGAAACCAGATCGTCGGACTCGTGTCAACGAAAGTCGCCAAAAAATTATAATAGCAAGCAAAATCAACATGTTGCTAGATGTGGTATCCGAATACCGCATTTAGCCTGCGGTTTGTCGGGCCGCCACAATGAGCGGGTAGCACTGGCAGCCATGTGCGACTTGCGGCAACGGGCAAATCAGCGCGAAAGTGCGCCATGCAGGCAATCTCGCCGGCGGGAATAAGTCGGAAAACGACGGGCGCGATCGTTGTTCAAAATGCGCCAACGCTGAAAATGAGTCCCAGGGAGGGGAAACGATGCGGCAGGCACTAACACGATTGGTCCCTTATCTGGCGGCGGCGATGGCCATTTTCGCAAGCACCGGCGCATGGGCCCAGGAACCGCCGAAAGACACCCCTATCAAGCAGATCAAGCTGACCGAGGAGCAGGTGAAGAGCTTCGTCGCCGCTCAGCCCGATCTCGCCACCTTGGCGCCCAAGCTCCAGGAGGCTGGCGACAACATCGACCCGGCCCTGCAGTCAGAGCTCGATGGCGTCGCAAAAAAGCATGGCTTCGCCGACTTCTCCGAGCTTGACGACGTTGCGGCCAACATCTCTATCGTCATGGCAGGGCTCGACTCCAAGTCGGGCGATTTCACCGAGCCGGTCGAGGCGTTGAAGAAAGAGCTCGCCGACGTGACGGCCGACGCTTCGATCCCGGAAGACGACAAGAAGCAGCTCGTCGAGGAGCTGAACGAAGCGATCAAGACGACTCCGAAGATCGAGCATCCCGAAAACGTCGAAGTCGTGAAGGCGCATCGCGCCGACATCGAAAAAGCGCTGCAGTGACGCCCTGAATGGGTGAGGAGAGTCGATGACGCACGCTGCGAGGAAGCCGGACATCGACCACGAGCCCCTGATCTTGAGGGAACTCCCGCAGCAGGGTGTGGCTCTTCTGACCTTGAACCGGCCGGCAGCGCGCAATGCTCTGTCGCTGGCGACGATCGCAGCCCTGCATGCCGCCATCGACGAGCTTGGCGCCGACGCGTCAGTCGCCGCCATCGTGCTCACCGCCAAGGGTCCGGTCTTCTCGTCCGGTCACGACCTGAAAGAGCTGACCGCGCATCGCGCCGACACCGATAAGGGCCTCGCCTTCTACACCGAGGCAATGTCGGCCTGTGCCGCCATGATGCAGGCCATCATCGCTTGCCCGAAGCCCGTCATCGCCGCCGTCCAGGGCACCGCCACCGCAGCCGGCTGCCAGCTTGTTGCGACCTGCGACCTCGCCATCGCCGCCGACAGCGCGCAGTTCTGCACCCCCGGCGTCAACATCGGCCTCTTCTGCTCCACGCCGATGGTCGCCCTCTCACGCAACATCGCGCGCAAGCGCGCTATGCAGATGCTCCTCACCGGTGAGTTGGTCTCCGCTGCCGAGGCTGCCGATTGGGGGTTGGTCAATCGCGCGGTTCCCACCGCGCAGGTATTGCCGGACGCATTGCGGCTTGCCGGCGAGATCGCCGAGAAGTCGCCGCTCACCGTCGCGATCGGAAAGTCGGCCTTCTACGCGCAATCTGAGATGAGCCTCAGCGACGCTTACGATTATGCGGCGAAGGTGATGGTCGAGAACATGATGGCGCGTGACGCGCAGGAAGGGATCGACGCCTTTCTCGGCAAGCGCAAGCCCGAGTGGAAGGGCTGCTAGCCGTCACGATTACCCGCTAGCTGGAGCCCGCCGATGCAGCCGCGCCTGTCACTCATCACGCTTGGCGTCGCCGATATTGCCCGTGCACGAAAGTTCTACGAGGCGCTGGGCTTCAAGGCCGGTAGCGCGTCGAACGAAAGCGTCACGTTCTTCTCCGCGGGCGGCGTCGTGCTTGCCCTGTTCGGCCGCGCGGCCTTGGCCGAGGATGCGACCGTGGACGATAGCGCGCCCGGTTTTGCCGGCGTCGCGCTCGCACACAACGCACACAGCGAAGCCGAGGTAGACAATTCTCTCGCCGAGGCCGTCGCTGCCGGCGCCAAATTGATCAAGCCAGCGCAGAAGACGTTCTGGGGCGGCTACTCCGGCTACTTCGCCGATCCCGATGGCCACTTGTGGGAAGTGGCGCACAACCCCTATTTCACGTTCGACGCCGAGGGCCGCGTCGTACTCGATATGTGAGCTACAGGACCGCGATGAATCACGACCGCTATAGCGACGACTATATCGCCGAGATCCTGCGCTCGAGCCGCGTCTTCGCCTTCGTCGGCGCATCCGCAAACACCGTCCGCCCGAGCTACTTCGCGATGAAGTATCTGCTCGGGAAGGGCTACAAAATTCATCCGGTGAACCCGGGCCTCGCAGGCCAGCAGCTGCTCGGTCAGGAAGTCTACGCCACTCTCTCCGATGTGCCCGGGCCCGTCGACGTCGTCGACATCTTCCGCAACTCGGAAGCCGCGCTTCCCATCGCGCGCGAGGCGATCACCTTGAAGGACAAGCTCGGCCTCAAGGTGGTGTGGATGCAGCTCGGCGTGCGCAACGACGAGGCCTGCGCCGAAGCCGAGGCCGCTGGTCTGAAGGTCGTCATGAACCGGTGCCCCAAGATCGAATACGGCCGCCTCTCCGGCGAGCTCAGCTGGGCCGGCGTCAATTCCGGCCAAATCTCGAGCGCGCGTCCGAAGCTTTCGCCGCGCGGCGTTCAGGGCCTCGCCATCAAATAGGGCAGTAGGCAGTAAGGCAGTAGGCAGCAGGAATCGTTCGCCACTGCCGACTGCCGACTGCCTCACTGCCCACTGCCTCTCGTCCGCACCACTTCCAAAGTTTGCCGCCACACTTGCCGAAGCTCCCTCCCGCCCTACGTAGCGGGAACAAGAAATCACGAGGGAGCATTAGGATGATCGACGCGACGCGGATTTTGGACATGCTGGTCGGCGGTAATGCGAACGCCAACGCAGGTCCAGGCCAGTTCCCCGCGCCCGTACAACCTCAAGCGCAGGGCGGCGGCGGTGACCTCCTGGAGCGCGCCCGCGGCATGCTCGGCGGCGTCACGCAGAACATTCCTGGCGGCTTTGGTGGCGGAATGGCCGGCGGCGTCGCAGCTGGCGCCATCACATCGCTGCTGCTCGGCTCGAAGGGTGGCCGCGAGTTCGCTGGCGAAGCGCTGAAGCTTGGCGCAGCCGCCGCGCTGGGCGGCCTCGCCTATCGCGCCTATTCCAACTACCGGACTGGTCAGCCGGTCGGCACCAACACCTCGGCACAGAGCGTGCCCTCGGTCGCACCCGCCCCGCTTCCCGCCGCAACTCCGGCCAACGATCACGCGCTGACACTCGTGCGCGCCATGATCGCCGCGGCACTCTCTGATGGCGTGCTCGATGATACCGAGCGTGCGGGCATCATCGGGCGCCTGAGCGCAGCCGGCATCAACGGCGACGACCAGCGCTTCATCGCCGAAGAGATCGCGCGTCCGCTGTCGCCGGCGCAGTTCGCGCAGGCAGCGCCGACGCCTGAGCAGCGCGCCGAGGTCTATCTCGCCTCCGCGCTCGCCATCGACGCCGACACGGAAGCCGAGCGGGCATATCTCAAGTATCTCGCCGCGACGCTCCAGCTCGACGATGCCTTGGTCGCGCATCTCGAGGACGCGGTGCGGTCCGCCAAGTCTGGCACCGCCCCCGCCGTTGCCGCCGCTGCTATCCCCGCGCCGCCGCAGCGCGCCGCAGGCTGATCGCCAAAGCGATAGGCACCCCGCGCCCCGGCCGGATGCCTATCGCTCACGCCCTCTAGAAGCGCGCGCTGCCTTTGACGCCCGCGCTGTGGATCTGCGTCGCCTCGCCGAGCTGCCCGTCGTAGGTGACCCGGAAGGTAGCGTTGTCGGCATTGATGACATCGACGCCGGCACCGACCACTCCCATCATGTCATCCATATTCGTGACGACGGTGAACGGCGCCACCCCGTCCGGGGCAGCAATAAACGAAGCCGCCAGCGCAAACTCGCCGCCGCTGTACCAGGTCGCACCGCCACGCACGAACGGCCGCACCAGCGTTCCGTTTCCGAACCACCATTCGGTGCCCACCTCGACGGCCGGCGTAATCGCCCAGACCGTCTGCGCGGCCCCGTCGATGACGAGCGCGGCGCCGTTCCCCGCCGCCTCGACCACATCGCCCGCAGCTATCCGCGTCACGCTGCCGTCGAGCACCGGCTTGAAATAGAGATCGGGCGTGCCGAGCACATACGCGGCGCGCGCCGACGCGGAGATGGTATCGATGCGCTGGCTGCCGCCTGCGATATCGGTAAAGCCGCCGAAGGCCATCGGACGCGTCGCGTCGTTCCAGGTCCAGCCACCCGTCACCGCTGCAGCAAGCAACAAGGGACCAGGATTATATTTCAGGGCCGCGCCGACCTGCGCCTGATCGCCCTCGCTCGTTGCCCCGGTTGGCGTGTCGAGCGACGTATTCTGATACCCGGCGGCGAAGCCCAACCTCCAGACCTCGTCGAGAGCAAACTGCGCGCCGGTCGAGAAGCCTCCCGCCGTCTGATTGAATCCCGGTTGCTCGAACGAAGTGCCGCTGTCGACGAACTGAGCCGTTGCACCCGCCCACAGACATTGCCCCTCGCGCACGATCGATGCGGTGTCGGGACCGTTGACGCGGCAGCTCAGCAGCGCATTGGCGAACGCAGCGTTGGCATAGAACGCTGAGATTTGCGTGCTCTGATAGACCGACGGCACGATTTGATCGAGCGCCACCATGTAGTCCTCGACACGCGTCGCATTCAGCAGTCCAAGCAGCACGGGCGCGGCACCACCTCCACCGCCGCTGAATATGCTGTTGAGGCCGCCCGCGAGAGCTGTCTGATTGCGGTTGAGACCGCTGACGTTGAAATCCACGACGACACCGAGCTGCACGGTATCATTCCCCGGGTAGATCAGCTGGGCATGCAGCGCCGGACTTGCGGACAGGCTCAGACCATTGTCGCTGACGCTATTGGCCGCAAGGATTGTGTAGGTCGCTGCGGTCGGCAACGACACGACGTTCACGTCGACAAGGCCTGCCAGTTGCGCCGCCTCCGTGATGACCAGCCGATCCGAGGCCGAGCCCGCGACGTCGACGGCATAGGTCCCGACGCTCTGCACGAACGCGCCGTCCAGTTGGGTTACGAGCACCTCGCCTGTTCCGCCCGGCGACACTGTTCCCCTGTTGGTCAGCGTCCCGCCGATGAATGCAACCTCGCCGGAATTGAAGACGGCGCCGATGTGATTGTTGAAGTCGTCGGCATCGCCCGCACCAAGACCGATGTTGCCGGTAATGGTTCCGAAGTTGTGGATGACATCCGCATGCGCCAGGTCGGTGGCGATCGCGGGGCCCGACAGCGCCGCTATGGACCCATAGTTCCAGATCTGGCCGGGTCCGCCGTCGATCTTTACGCCAGCCGAGTCGCCGACGATGTTTCCCCCCTCGTTGGTGATCCAGACGCCACTGCTGCTCGAGGCATATATGGCGACGCCGTTGGTGCCGATCGCAGTGACATCGCCGACGGTCGAGACCGTCACGGAGCCGCCGCTGGCGGTTGCCCTGATGCCCATGCTCCCGTCGCCTATCGCGGTTATGTTGCCGGCGGCCTGTATCATGGCGCTGCCGCCATTGCCCTCGACGCCGAGGCCAATAGCATTGTCGCCGATCGCAAGGACGTTGCCGATCGATACGATTTCCGCGGCACCCGCGTTCGCAACAGCGCCGATGCCGAGGGCATTGTCACCGCCGACGAAGATGTCGCCAATGGAGGTGACGGTCGCCGATCCGCCGCGCCCTCTGCCTCGATGCCGATGCCTTGCGTCGTGCCGGCGACGATATTGCCGACCGAGAGGACGTTGACGCTGCTGCCTTCGCTGTACGCGATGATGCCCGTCCCGAGGTCGCCCGTGGTGATGTTGCCGACGGACGTAACGGACACAGCGCTGGAGGGATTCCCGCTCGTCGCAAACGTCTCGGCCCTGATGCCGGTCTGCGTCGCGAAGATGTCGCCGGTCGTTATGACCGTCGCGCCGGTCACACCCGTCGCATGGATGCCGACGCCGAAATCTCCACTCGCGACGATGTTCCCCAGGGTGGTCACCGACATGGAATCGTCCGAGGTTGTTGCCCGGATTGCCGTCGAACTCAGCCCCTTGACCGTCACATTGCCTTCGGTGAGGACCGAGACAGGCCCATCGCCGCTCACCTCGATGCCGTTCGCTTGCAGACCGCTGGTGACGATGTCCCCGCCCGTCTGGACAAACGCGCCCGAGCCGGCGGCGACAAAGACACCCCTCGCGCCGTCGCCTTGCGTTGTGACGTCGGTGAAGATCATCGCCTTGACCGCCGCCCCTTCAACGTGGACGCCGTCGGCACCCGCGCCGCTCGTTGCAATCACGAACTGCATGATCTCGGCGTTGAGAAAGACGGTGCCGCTTCTCTGAAAGAGAATGCCGTCCGTCCCGGACGGCGGCGCAATGCTTGTCGTCAGATTGTTGACGTTGAGGGTTTGGGCGCTGCTGCCGGTCACGGCGACGCCGCCGGCGAGATTGCCCGAGCAGTCGATGGTCGTCGCCCCTGTCACGCACTGCGCGGCCGCTGGCGGCGTTCCCACTATCGAAGCCGCGATGGCCGCTGCCGCCAAACGCCGATTGCGCCAGTACCGTGCCCGGGAAAACGCGCGTCGCCGTTGCATCGGTGGCGTGTCCTTGTTCCGCACGCGCACAGCTCGAAGGGCTCACCGAATGCTCGCGGTGAACGCCGCTCCTTTCAGAATTGATTCTTGTTCAGAGTAAACGGCACGTCGGCGATATGCACACGCGATGCCCCGCTAGCACGCGGCGTTCTCGCCCTGTAACGCCCGGAACTGCGCGCTCCCTCCGTTTGACCGATGTTGGTGACGTCGCGGGCAAATGCCCCGGCGATCATCAACACCGCGGCCGTTGCGGCCGCCCTGACGGAGCACCTACCAATGATTTCCACCCGCATCCTTTTCGTCGCCGCCGCTCTCGCGATCGTTGCCACGCCTGCGCTGGCCAAGAAGTGCGAATACGTCAAGAACGGCGAATGTTATGGCTCGACGACCTACGTCTACAAGCGCTCCAAGTCGTACCTCGACACGTCGGGCTACACGAAGCCGGACGAGAAGTGCCGCGCCACTTGCATGAAGGATGCCTTCAAGTTGCAGACGACGGAGCAACAGGCCGCCTACTTCAACATGTGCAAGCGCAACAAGGGCTGCATGTAATCTGGCAGTCGGGCGTCGGGCAGTAGGCAGTAGGGCGGTCAAAGCGCCGACCGCTGTCGACTGCCGACTGCCCATTGCCGACTGCCTTACTGCTCTATCCCCGCCATCGCCACGAGCGGGCGCAGAAACCCTTCGAAATTGTTCGCCGTCCAATCCTCGCGCGGCGAGTCGCTCACAAGCGAATAGCTGCGCTCCGGGCCTATCAACCGTGCCTCGATGCTGTGCGTCGTCGTCCCGTCGTTGAACTCCACCGCGCGCGAGATCTGCAACACCGCAACGCCATCCACCTCCCGCTGCTTCGCCGCCGTCACGCGGGCGTCGCGAATGCGACCCTGGCCTTTGTTCTGCTCCGCCAGTTGTCGATGATGCTGCTCGAACTGCTGCAGCGTTACCGGGTGATGCGGTTGCGCTTTGTAGCTGACGACCGAGCCCTCCGCGCACTGCGCGCTGGAGCACCGGTAATAGATGACGCCGTTGCTGCCGCTCTTCGCCGTCCAGCCTTCGATGGCCAGCGCCGTCGCCTCCTGCGCTGTGACCGGCTGGCTGAGGCCCATCAGCGCCACCGCGAGCAGCATACTGACGCCCGCCATGAGAAGCACACGACTGTTGCTCAATGATCGCGTCACGATGTGTCGTCTCCGCAAGACAATGACCGCCGGCGCGGTTAGGAACTGGAAGCCGGGCATCCGATTATAAGCCTGCAAAGGGAGAGCAGAAATGTCCAAGAACGTCATTTGCATCTGGTACGACAAGGACGCCGAAGCTGCAGCCCGTTTCTATGCGGAGACGTTCCCCGACAGCGCCGTCGGCAAGGTTTACCGCGCCCCCGGCGATTACCCCTCCGGCAAGGAGGGCGACGTGCTGATGGTCGACTTCACCGTTGCTGGCATCCCGTGCATCGGCCTCAACGGCGGACCCGCCTTCAAGCACAGCGAAGCTTTCTCGTTCCAGATCGCTACCGACGACCAGGCCGAAACCGACCGCTACTGGAACGCCATCGTCGGCAACGGCGGCCAGGAAAGCGCCTGCGGCTGGTGCAAGGACAAGTGGGGCATCTCCTGGCAGATCACGCCGCGCGTACTGATGCAGGCGATGGCTGCCGGCGGTGCTGAGGCCAAGCGCGCCTTCGCAGCCATGATGACCATGCACAAGATCGACGTCGCCGCCATCGAGGCCGCGCGCCGCGGCTGAGGCATACTTTGGAGCAGGGTAGGCAGTCATGGAACACGTGCAATACCCCAACGAAAGCGCCGAATATCGCGCCGCTCGCAACGCGCTCCTCGAGGAGGAGATCGCGCTGCGGTCCCACATCGAGGCGGTCGCCGCCAAGCGCCGGGCGCTGCCGCCAGGCGGTGAGGTGCCGGAAGATTACGTCTTCGAGCGCATCGGCAAGTTTTCCATGCCCGAGAATGTGAAGCTGTCCGAGCTGTTCGGCTCGCACGACACGCTCATCCTCTACAGCTTCATGTACGGACCCGAGCGCGAGCTGCCGTGCCCTGGCTGCACGCATCTGCTCGACGGCATCGACGGCGCCGCGCGACACATCGGCCAGCGAGCCTCGCTCCACATCGTCGCCAAGTCGCCGATCGCGCGGCTCGCCGCCTGGGCGCACGAGCGCGGCTGGGAGCACCTCTCGCTGCTGTCCACCGCCGGCAACAGCTACAGCGCCGACTATTTCGGCGACACGTCGAAGTTCTCCGCCGGCATGCGCAATCAGCATCGCGTTGGCGACGGCAAGAACTGGGATGAGACGATCTTCAACGTGTTCAAGCGGGACGGAGGAGCGGTACGACACTTCTGGGGCTCCGAGATGGCGTTCGCGCCGCCAGCGCCGAAACAGCATCACCGCGCCGGCGATCTCGCCGATCCGCTCTGGGGGCTTCTCGACATGACGCCGGAGGGCCGCGGCGACTTCTTTCCCAAGGTGAACTACTGACGCGCCAACCGACCGGCTCGCCGTCCGTGCACAGCATAGCTCCGGCATGACGTGCGAGTCGGTCGACGCGAACCAAAGCGCGAGGCGATGCGCGTTATTGCCCGCAGTCCTCTTTGCCGCGGCAATACATGACATTTCGAGTAGACATATAAGTGTCCAATTCGTAATCTGAGAAATGGCGGCACGTCTTTGGGAGACGTCCAGCCGATAGTTGAGTGAAGGGCCGGGGGGCCTGTAGTAATGCGTATTTTTGTAGCCGCCGTTTCGGCGGGCGTCGTTCTGTTGTCTGTGTCCATCGCAGCTTCCGAGCAGG
>CALRVN010000127.1:0-9718 GCA_943371625.1 Hyphomicrobium sp. CS1GBMeth3 | reverse complement strand
GTCATCGGCGATCAGTGCCTCGGGCAGGGCTTCGATCGCGGCATCGCTCTCGAGCGTGAAGCGCGGCCACTCCGCGTCGTAGGAGCAGCACGCACCGCACGATGTGCACGGCGATGGGTTGGCGAGGGTGGCTACGGGCTTCAATCGACGTCGCGCAGCATGGCGAGCGCAGAATTGCGGTCCGAAGGCTTCAGCTTAAGGAACGCTGCGCGGGCCGCTTTGATGTCCTTCTCCGTGCCGCTCTCGGCCGCGGCCTTGAGCGCAAGCGTGGTGGGATGATCGGGGCTGCAGATGAAGGAGAGCGCCTTCGCGAGCCGGCCCATGGCCGCGCGGTCTATGACTGGTTCTTGCATGCGAGATAATAACCCGCCGGCCCTGATCGCGATAGCTGTGGCCCGTTCAAAAAAGGGCGGCCCGAGGGCCGCCCGATTTACCTAGAAGCGGAAGTAGATGCCGACCCGGCGACGCCGGCGGCGATGCCGATGGAACCTGCGCCTGCGACGTCGCCTGCCACCAAAGTAGACGGCAAAGCCTCTGCGGCGGCGACGCCGCCAGGCGTTGGCAGGTGTCGCGGTCGTCGCGAGCGCCAGCGTGGAGATGCCCGCGAGGCCGAGGCCGTACGTGCCTACGGAGCCGAGCCCGTAGATGACGACCATTGCTACCGCGGCGCAGATTGCGACGACACCGCGCCGCAAACCTCTGCCCAGAGAAGCTAGGCCCTGTCCTATTGCCTTGGTCGTCGTGACGAGAGAATTCGCCATTGAATGCCTCCGGCCTACTACCGCGAAAAGCCGCGGTTCATCAGCAAGAATGCAAGACGCCATCCAACCATGCGGAAGGCACCCCGACGTGCGATCGTGGATATGGATAAAGTATTACGCTTTTTTATGGCGCTGCCAAGAAGAACGTGCCGAAATTTGCGCGCGATGTGAATGCATCAACGGCATCGTGATCGGTGCCAGACTGTTGTGAGTGCAGGACGCAATCGATGTCGAAGAAGCACGCCTACGTTCTTGGAATCAATGCGTACGACCATGACGTCAGCGCGTGCCTGCTGCGCGACGGCGAGATCGCATACGCCATCTCCAAGGAACGCATCACGCGCGAGAAGCACGACACTGGCTTTTATCAAGAGGTGGTCGACTACTGCCTCGACGCCGAAGGCATCAAGCTGGGGGATGTCGATGTCGTCGTGCGCAACTGCTACGTGCTGCCGGTTGAGGATATGGAGGAGCGGCTCACGTACGAGGACATTCCGGAGTTCCTCGATACCAACGAGCGCCAGGTGGTGGCGAAGAGCCCACTGTTTCGCGGCAAGTCCGCCAAGGCCGTGACGGTCTCGCATCATCTGGCGCACGCCTACAGCGCGTTCGCCGCCTGCCCGTTCGAGGAAGGCGTGGTGATGATCGTCGACGGGGTAGGCAACTATGCTTGCGATGTGCGCGAACCGGGGCAGATGACTGAGGGGGTGGAGCCGCTGGCGCGCGAGTCGGAGAGCTACTACCGGTTCAAAGGCTCTGAGTTGGAGACGCTGAAGAAGGTTTGGCTGGCGCCGACGCGCGGTTTCCTCAGCGACGAGTTCTTTTTCATGGGCGGGCTCGGCGCGCTCTACAGCCGGGTGTCGAGCTACATCTTCGGTGACTGGAACAAGTGCGGCGAGGTGATGGGTCTTGCGCCCTATGGGCGGGCGGATCGCGTGGCGCCACTGCTCAGCATCAAGGGCGGGGTGCTTAGCGTTCCCGAGTGGACGTCGGCGCTCGACAAGCTGTGGCTGCCGGAGGTCGAGCAGGACTGGGAAGCGAGCCGCAATCGCGCGCACTGGGAGGAGCTCGCGTGGCGCGTGCAGGACGATACGGAGACGGTTCTGCTGGAGCGCGCGCGGTGGCTGCGGGAAACGACGGGGTCGAAGAACCTCGTCATCGCCGGGGGCGTCGGGCTCAACTGCGTCGCGAACGGACGGCTGGTGCGCGAGGCGGGGTTCGAGAACGTCTGGATACAGCCGGCGGCGGGCGATGACGGGATCGCGATCGGCTGCGCCTACTACGGGCACCTGAAGCTGCGGGGCAATCCGCGCTCATACGTCATCACGCACGCGAACTTCGGCCGGGCGTACGCGGACAAAGACGTCGACGAGGCGCTGGGCAGCGGATTGGCGCGGCTCGAGACGCAGGTGCAGAAGAGTGACGACATTTTCTCCGATACGGCGCGGCTGCTGGCGGAAGGCAGCGTCTTCGGGTGGTTCCAGGGGCGGTCGGAGTTCGGGCCACGGGCACTGGGTAACCGCAGCATCATCGCGGACCCGCGCACCGCAGAGATGAAGGATATCCTCAACAAGCGGGTCAAGCACCGGCAGGCGTTCCGGCCGTTTGCACCGATCGTCATCGCGGAGCGGGCGGCGGAGATCTTCGAGGGCGAGGAGGAGTCGCCGTTCATGCTGGTCGCCAAGCACGTGCGGCCGGAGTGGCGGGACAGGATTCCGGCCATCGTGCACGTGGACGGCACGGCGCGGGTACAGACGGTGCGGCGGGAGAGCAACGAGCGGCTCTACCGGCTGCTGGAAGCCTTCGAGGCGCTGACTGGGGTGCCGGTCCTGCTCAACACTTCGTTCAACGTCAAAGGCGAGCCGATCGTCGAGACGCCGCACGACGCGGTGCAGTGCTTCCTGACCACGGGCATCGACTACCTCGCCATCCACGACACGCTGATATCCAAGAACGTCATGCACCGGGTGCTGTCGCCCATTCTCGGCATGTATACGGAGGTGTCGACGATGGTGCGGACCGGACTGCAGGCCGACTGATGACAGCAGGGCTTCCGGACGGTCTGATCGAAGGATTCACGCGGCATCGCCTCCCGGGTGAGGGCGTCACCATCGATGCACTGGTGGGCGGATCCGGGCCGCCCTTGCTACTGCTGCATGGCTATCCGCAGACGCGGGTCATGTGGCGGGCGATCGCTCCCGAGCTAGCGAGGCAGTTCACAGTCGTCATTCCCGACCTCAGGGGATATGGGCGGTCCGACAAGCCGGCCGGCGATGCCGATCACGCCAACTATTCGAAGGGGGTGATGGGCCGGGATCAACTCGCGACGATGCGGGCGCTGGGGTTCGCGCGGTTCGCCGTCGCAGGGCATGACCGCGGCGGCAGGGTCGCCTACCGGCTGGCGCTGGATCACCCCGAGGTCGTCACGGCGCTGGCGGTGCTGGACATCATACCGACTGCGGCAGTCTGGGCGCGCGCCGACGCGGAGGGCGCCATGGCGATGTATCACTGGTTCTTTCTGGCGCGTCCGCATCCGCTGCCGGAAAAGCTGATCGGCGGCGACGCGGAGTTCTTCCTGCGCACGACGATCCAGAGCTGGGCGGGAGCCGCGTTCGTGTTCGATGCGGCGAACATGGCCGACTATGTCGCCTGCTTCACCGATCCCGCCTCAATCCATGCAAGTTGCGAGGACTATCGGGCCGGGTGGGGGATCGATCGCGCGCTGGACGAGGCCGATCGGGGTGTCAGGAAGATCAAAGTGCCGACGCTCGCGATCTGGAGCGAAGGGTTCAGCGTCGCCCGGTCCGAGCCGCTGAAAACGTGGTCCGCATGGGCCGAAAACGTCGCCGGCTGCTCTGTACCGGGCGGTCATTTCGTGTGTGAGGAGCATCCTCAGCAGGTGGGGGCTCTACTGCAGCAGTTTTTTGCTGAAGCTGGCGGTTGAGCGGCGCCCAGAGTGCGTTGGTCGCACTCTGCGGCAGCAGATATCCATGGTCGGAACTGATTTGAGCGTGCCGGCGCGGGCTGCCGCGGCGCAGAGTGTGGCGATTGACGATCCTCGGATCGTTGCGCTCGCGCGTTCGACGGCTTCGGTCAGCTACGTCAGGGAATGAGTAACCATCCTGAGCGCGCGTCGCCGGGAAATCGGGGTGATCCAAGCGGCGCAAGCGCACTACGGACGACTGGCAGCACTTCATCGAACGGCAGTACGAGCGATGGCGGCGAAACTCACTGCGGCGGCGCCGCGGCGTCGCTGCGTAATGCATTTGCGGTGGTTGACCAGCTTCGGGCATGAGCATCTCAGTCGCCAGAATTGACGTTGTAGCGATTTATGATGCGCTCGTCGATGCTTACGAACGTCGCTGCTCTTTAGATCGTTTCGCGAGTGTTGCGTTACGCGAGCGACGCGATGCGACGAGCAACAAAGTCGCGATGCGTTTCACAGCAAGATGGATGGCGCGCAGCTCCGTGGTATGAGGTCGATCACCGGCTCGCCGTGTGAATAAGTTCAGCAATAAAATCGAGAACCGGAAGGGGGCACCGATGTCCAAACTGCGCGTGCACAGCTTTGCGGTGTCGCTCGACGGCTACGGGGCGGGGCCCGATCAGAGCCTGGAGAACCCGCTCGGCGTCGGAGGCAAGGGCCTGCATACGTGGGCTTTCGCGACGCAAGCGATGCAGAAGATGTTTGGTAACGATGGTGGTTCGACGGGTATCGATAACGATTTCATCGAACGCGGATTTGAGAACGTCGGGGCGTGGATCCTAGGTCGAAACATGTTCGGACCGGTGCGCGGGCCGTGGCCCGACGACATCTGGAAAGGCTGGTGGGGCGATAACCCGCCGTATCACGTGCCTGCGTTCGTTCTCACGCACCATGAACGGGCGCCGCTCGAGATGGAGGGTGGCACGACGTTCTATTTCATCACGGACGACATCGAGGCGGCACTGCGGCGGGCGCGCGAGGCGGCCGGCGGCAAGGATATCCGGGTCGGCGGGGGTGCGGCGACGATCAGGCAGTATCTGGCGGCGGGTCTCATCGACGAGATGCACGTTGCGATCTCGCCGGTGGTGCTGGGCGCGGGCGAACCGCTTTTCGCGGGGCTCGATCTGCCGAAGCTGGGGTATGGGGTTGCCGACCACGTTGCGACGCCGAATGCTACGCACGTCGTGCTGAAGAAGAAAAACGCCTGAGGGAAACCTTATGACGCTGCAACTCTACGCCCACCCGTTCTCGTCCTACTGCCAGAAGGTGCTGACGGCGCTTTACGAGAACGAGACACCCTTCGAATACCGCCTGCTGTCGTTCGGGAGCGAGGACGAGAATACGACCAAGTTCGCGGCGCTGTGGCCGATCCAGAAGATGCCGGTGCTGGCGGATGGCGAGCGCGTGGTGAAGGAAAGCAGCGTCATCATCGAGTACCTCGACTTTTACTCCCCCGGACGCGTGCGACTGCTCCCTGCGGACGGCAAGGCGGCGCTCGAGGTGCGGTTCCTGGACCGGGTGTTCGACGACTACGTGATGACGCCGATGCAGAAAATTGTCTTCGATTGCATCCGGTCAGCGGAGGTGCGAGATCCGCACGGGGTCGGCGAAGCGCGGGCGCTGCTCGACCGCGCGTACCAATGGCTCGACGCTGTCGTCGGGAAGCATGTGTGGGCTGCGGGCGATGAATTCTCGCTGGCGGACTGCGCTGCGGCTCCCTCGCTGTTCTATGCCGACTGGGTGCACCAGATCCCGGATACGTATTCGAACTTGCGCGATTATCGCGCGCGCTTGCTGGCGCGGCCGTCGTTCGCGCGTGCAGTCGACGAGGGGCGTCCGTATCGCTCGTTCTTCCCGCCAGGCGCGCCGGATCGCGATTGAAAATGTTGCAATTGAACGTTTGTTCGACACGTCGGAGTAGGCAACTCGCAACGGCCATGAATAGATGCCGCTTATCATAAATGCCTAGTGGCGCTCGCGCGAGATGCTGTTCTATATTTGCTGCAGCCAACCTCACGCGAGGAGTCAGCCAACATGATCAGTCTCACTATCAACGGGTCGAAAGTCTCGGTGCCGGTGGAGGGTGATACACCTCTGCTGTGGGTGATCCGCGACGTGCTCGGCATGACGGGCACCAAGTTCGGATGCGGCATCGGGCAATGCGGCGCCTGCACGGTGCATGTTGATGGAGAGCCGCGGCGATCCTGCCTGACGCAGGTGTCGGACGTCACCGACAACGAGATCACGACCATCGAGGGTATCGGGGCGACGAAGTCCGGCAAGGCGGTGCAGGACGCGTGGGCCGATCTGGAGGTCGTCCAGTGCGGCTACTGCCAGTCGGGTCAGATCATGAGCGCGGCCGCGATCATCGAGATGATCCCGGAGCCGACGGATACCGACATCGATCACGGCATGACGGGCAACATCTGTCGTTGCGGCACATATGTGCGCATTCGCGAGGCGATCAAGCAGGCGGCGAAAGCCGCTGCCGGTAAGTGAGGTCAGCCATGCTCAGTGACAAGCTATCGAAGCACGTCGAGGGTGATCTTTCACGCCGCCGGTTCCTACAGGCGAGTGCCGCCGTGGGCGGGGGCCTGCTCATCGGATGGGTGCCGAGCGCGGAAGCGGATCCCGACTCCGTGCAGCCTGGCGAGTTCGCGCCGAATGCGTTCATCAGGATCGACCAGAAAGGCAAGGTGACGATCGTTTCGCCTGCGGCCGAGATGGGGCAGGGCGTCTATACGTCGTTGCCGATGCTCATTGCCGAGGAACTGGACGTCGGCATGGGCGATGTCAGCGTCGTGCCGTCCCCGCCCAGCGACAAGCTCTATGCGAACCCGATTCTCGGGGGGCAGATCACGGGCGGATCACTGTCGATCCGCGGTTTCTACAAGCCGCTGCGCGAGGCAGGTGCCGCGGCGCGGCGCATGCTGATAAAGGCCGCGGCGGAGAAGCTTGGCGTCGATGCGTCGGAGCTGACTACGGCCGACGGGTATGTGATCCATGCCAAGAGCGGGCAGAAGATCGGCTACGGTGCACTCGCCGACGAGGCGGCCAAGTTCCCGGTGCCGACTACGCTCGCGCTCAAGGATACGAGCGAGTTCCGTATCATCGGAACGCCGGCGAAGCGCCTTGATGGGCCAGAGAAGGTCGACGGCACGGCGAAGTTCGGCATCGACGTGCAGATCCCTGGGATGAAGACAGCGGCGATAGCCATCTCACCAGTGTTCGGCGGCTCGCTCGTCTCGGTGAACGAGGCGGCGGCGCTTGCCGTGCCCGGCGTGGTGCAGGTTGCAAAACTCGACGACGCGGTGGCGGTCATCGCCGACCACTACTGGGCGGCGAAGAAAGGCCTCGCGGCGGCGGAACCCAAGTTCGACGAAGGGCGGAATGCCAAGCTGTCGACGGCGGACGTGGTCGCGGCATTGGAGAAAGCGTCGGCGCGGGACGGGGCTGTCGGCAAGAAGGAGGGCGACGCCGTCGGTGCGCTCGCCAGCGCTGCCACCAAACTCGAGAGTACCTACCAGAATCCGTTCCTGGCGCACGCCACGATGGAGCCTTTGAACTGCACGGTGCATGTGACGCCGGACGGCTGCGATATCTGGGTGGGGACGCAGGTGCCGGCCAATACGCAGTTGGCGGTGTCGAAGGCGCTCGGGCTCGATCGGGACAGCGTGCGCGTGCACAATCATCTGATCGGTGGCGGCTTCGGCCGCCGGCTCGAGTTCGATTTCGCCGTGCTGGCAGCGCTGGTTGCCAAGCAGTCGAAGGATCCGGTGAAGGTCATCTGGAGCCGCGAGGAAGACATCCAGCACGACATGTACCGGCCATACTACTACGACAAGATCAGTGCGGGCCTCGATGCGCAGGGCAAGCTCGTCGCGTGGAAGCACCGCATCGTCGGTTCCTCGATCATGGCGCGCTTCTTCCCGGCGGCATTCAAGGATGGTCTCGATCCGGACGCGATCGATGGCGCTGCCGAGCTGCCGTACGAGATACCGAATTTCTACCTCGACTATGTGCGCGAGGAGCCGCCCGGCATTCCGACGGCGTTTTGGCGCGGCGTCGGGCCGACGCGCAATGCGTTCGTCGTCGAGAGCTTCATCGACGAACTGGCCGGGGCGGCGAAGAACGACCCGGTCGCGTTCCGGCTGGAGCTGACGGCGGGCAAGGATAAGCGCGCGCACCATGTCGTGGAACGCGCGGCGGCGATTTCCGGTTGGGGGACGCCGCTCGGGCCACGGAAAGGCCGCGGCATCGCGCTGCTGTCGGCGTTCGGGACTTACACCTGCCAGGTGGCGGAGGTGACCGTCTCCGACAGTGGTGAAGTACATGTCGACCGCGTATTCGTCGTCGTCGACTGCGGCCAGGTGATCAATCCCAATACGGTCGAAGCGCAGATGCAGAGCGGCATCATATTCGGCATCTCAGCGGCGCTGTGGGGCCAGATCACGTTGAAGGACGGCCGCGTGCAGCAGTCGAACTTCGACGATTACCGCGTGCTGCGAATAGACGAGGCGCCGAAGATCCAAGTCGAGATCGTGAAGAGCTCCGAGGCGCCGGGCGGGATAGGCGAGCCTGGGACGTCGGCTTTGCAGCCGGCGGTGGCCAATGCCGTGTTCGCGGCGACGGGCGTGCGGGTGCGCAAACTGCCGATCGAGGCGACGGCGTTGCGGTCTTCATGATGGTGTGATGCGGATCGGATGCGGCAATTCGGCGGCGCGGGACGTGCACGCGCCGCCGGCTGTGCGTGATGATCCGACCCGGACTACTTAGTGCCGGGTGCATCCTTCATTGCTTTGGTAGTGAGATTGCCGTCGTCGGGCTTGGCAGTCGGCATGTCGGTGCTGCCGCCCATGGTGCCGGGTGCATCCTTCATTGCCTTGGTGGTGAGGTTGCCGTCGTCGGACTTGGCGGCCGGCATAGACGTGTCGCCGCCCATCGTTCCGGGCTGGTCCTTCATCGCTTTGGTCGCAAGCGAGCTGTCGTCGGCGGCGAGTGCGATCGTTGTGCTGGCGGCGAGCAGGAGTGCGCCGAAGATTGCTTTGTACATAGTCTTCTCCATTGGTTTGCATCTCCCCACCCACGGACTACGGCGTGGCGCATCAACCGGTTACGGGCGATATTTTTGGAGCAGCGTGTAACAACGAGCGCCCCACGGGCATCGCGTCGGCAGCGGTGGGCATCGAGCGGTCGATGAAATGAGAGCGGCGCCCCACGAGGCGCCGCGTTGGTTATGGACCGTTGGACAGCGAGGAGCGCTATTTGCCCATCTTGTCGTCCGCCTTCATTGAGTCGGCGGGTGCCATCTTGTCGTCCGGCTTCATGGCGCCGGCGCCCATCTTGTCGTCGCCCATCATCTTCTGATCGCTCATCATGGAATCGCCGCCGGGCTTCGGCATTGCCTGCATGCTGGTTCCCGCTGCTGGGGCATCTTTGCTCATGGCATCCGGCTCAGCGGCGACGGCAAGCGAGGTCGAAAGGGCGAGCGCGAGCGCACACAGAAATGACTTCCGCATCGGTATCTCCTGTTTGTTTTCCGTCCGGAGTGAACTACGGGCGATGCCGAGCGAAGGTTACGGGGATTATTTCGCTCGCAGGATGTAACGATCTCTTCCCGCCATGTTCCGAGTTAGCCTTCGATGACTGATGCAACGGTTCCCACAATGCTACGTCGCGTGTGCAAACTGCTGTCCCTTTGCGCCGCGCTTGTGCCGCTGCCGGCTGTGCCTGTGCTAGCGGGCGGCGATGCTCCGGCTTATGCGCGCGCGTTCGAACTCGCGTTCCAGCCGGGCTGGCAGGTGAAGGTCGGCGATCAGGATGTGCGGTTCAGTGTGTTCGATGGCGGCCGGCTGCGGCTCACGTCGGGGCGCATCGTGGCCTGCGATCCATTGGTCAACATCGGCCGTCCCGCGTTCACCATGCAGGTTCCAAACGGCGCGTTTCCGGTGCGCTTCGCGCTGGTCGAGGG
>CALRVN010000126.1:0-9747 GCA_943371625.1 Hyphomicrobium sp. CS1GBMeth3 | reverse complement strand
GTCGGATTCGTGACGCTGTTCGGCATCACGCTGCGCAACTCAATCATGATGATCTCGCACTACGAGCACATCGTTGCAGCCGAAGGCGTCAAGTGGGGGCCGGAGGCGGCCATCGCCGGCGCAGCCGACCGCCTCGCGCCCATCCTGATGACATCCATCGTCACGGCGCTCGGACTGTTGCCGCTCGCCCTTGGCATGAACGAGCCCGGCCGCGAGATCGAAGGCCCGATGGCCCTCGTTATCGTCGGCGGCCTCGCCAGCTCCATGGTGCTCAACCTGCTCGTACTGCCGACGCTGTCGCTGCAGTTCGGCCGCTTCGGATCAGCAGCGCGCGATGAAACAGCCGCCCCATAGTCGCCGAGCGATTGTCTCGATCAAAGCCCACAACCTCGATCACGTGTTGCGGCTCGGTCACGCGCAGCGCGCAGCGCCTAGGCCAAGTGGAAGAAATCTCCAAAACTGGATAAAACTGGTATAGAATGACGTCCAGGTCACCAGTGTTCCAGCCTGACGCCACGACGCTCGGGACCCTAGTTTCTGTTCTGCGTACGGAGTCCCCAGTGAATTTGCGTCGATGTGCGCTCGTCTGCGCATGCAGTGTCGTGTCATCAGCGATCGTGGCACCCCAAGTGGATGCCCAGGAGCAGACCGCTCCCTCCGCTCCATCAACGACGTCTCCCTCCGGCACAGTGCCGCTGCCGCCGGTCACGGTTGAGGCTGACAACAAAGTGGCTAAGCCGAAGAACTCTGCAGCCAAGAAGAAGAAGAACAGCGCGACTGCGCAGGCCGCCAGTGCGCCACTGCCTCAGACCGCTCCTGCCGCCGCGCCTTCGAACCCGAATTCAACGATGAAGCCGTTACCGGCCTACGCGGGCGGACAGATAGCGACGGGCGGTCAGCTCGGCCTGCTCGGCAATCGCGACGTGATGAACACCCCGTTCTCACAGACCAACTACACGAGCAAGGCGATCCAGGATCAGCAGGCGCAGACCGTTCAGGACGTTCTGTCGAATGATCCGTCAATCACGATGAACACGAACAGTGCCGGCAGCGACTACGGATTTGTCAGCTTCCGCGGTTTCCGTGACAGTTCCGAGGGTGGGTCGGGCAGCCTGAACGGGTTGGCGGGCATGGCTCCCATGCGTGCACCGGACACGGACTACCTCGAGCGCGTCGAGGTGCTGCGGGGCCCGAGCGCTCTCCTGAACGGCATGGCGTCATCGGGGGCCGGCGGTCTGGGCGGAAGTTACAACCTCGTCACCAAGAAAGCCGGCGACGAACCGATCACCGAGCTGACAACGCGGTACAGCTCCTACTCGCAGTTCGGTGCGCATCTCGACGTCGGCCGCCGTTTCGGCGCCGGCAAAGAGTTCGGCATGCGCTTCAACGGCGCGTTCCGCGACGGCGATACGGCAGTGGACCCCACCACCGCCGAAGTTGGATCGGCCGCACTCAACATGGATTTCCGCAGCGACCGCGTGCGGATATCCGCCGACATCCTGCATCAGTCGGATCGTACCGATCCGCGCAACCTGCAGCTGCTCGGCATTGACGTCTACATTCCGAAGGCCCCCGACACCGGGAAGAGCCTCAGCCCGCCATGGAGCGAGAGCAACGAGAAAACAACGCTGGCAATGGTGCAAGGCGAGGTCGATCTCACCGACGATTTGACCGCCTATGCCGCCATCGGCAAGCAGAAATGGGACTTCTCGACCTTGGGGCCACTAATGGTCCTGGACAATCCGAGCGGAAACATTTCCGCATGGAACGCCTCCAGGCACCGGGTGAGCTATGACGTCCTGGCCATGCAGGCCGGGTTGAGGGCGACAGAAACGACCGGGCCCGTGAACCATGCCCTCAGCCTCAACCTGTCGCGGTCCGAACGGACGGCGCGAGAATTTTATGCTGACAACGGCTATGACAGCCCCACAAACCTATATGACCCAATATTCGCACCCGCCCCGTCACTCGATGACGGTAAGCCAAAGAAAACAAATGAAACTCGTGTTTCGAGCGTCGGCGTAGCCGACACTTTGTCGATCCTCGAGGAGCGGATCCAGTTCACCGCAGGTATCCGCTACCAGGAAGTGAGCGAGAGCCCTGTCGAGGGAGAGGGCTATTCCGGCAATGCCTGGACGCCCGCCGTGGGTCTGGTCGTGAAGCCGCTGCAGCACGTATCGCTCTATGCCAACTACATCGAGAACCTCGAGGCGGGGGACATCGTCAACAGTACGGACTTCGAGAATGGTGGCGAGGTATTCCCACCTTACGTCAGCGAGCAGCGTGAGGCGGGCGTCAAGATCGACTGGGGCACGGTAACGACCACACTGGCGGTGTTCCAGATCGCACAGCCCAACCTCGTTTCCATCCCCAACGACCCCGATCCCATCTCCAACCCGCTCGGCCTTCCGACCCAGGCGTTGAACGGCGAGCAGCGCAATCGCGGTATCGAGCTGAACGCCTACGGCGAAGTCGTACCCGGCATCCGTCTGATGGGCGGGATCAGCCTGATCGACGCCCGCCAGACGAAGACGGAAGGTGGCGAAAATGACGGCGACAGGGCATTTGGCGTTCCGCAAGTGAAGACTGTCATCGGCGGCGAATGGGATACGCCATTTCTGCAAGACCTGACTCTGACAGGCCGTGTCACCTATTCCGGAGATCAGGCTACCGACGGAAGGGTTGAAGGCCTGACGATTCCATCCTGGACGGTCGTTGATCTCGGCGCGCGCTATGTCTTCGACTCGCCGTGGAACAACAAGCCAATCACCCTCCGCTTCGACGTCAACAACGTCTTCGGCGAAGACTACTGGTCGACGGCGTACTATGACCTTTTGTTCCTTGGCGCGCCACGCACCTACCGCCTAACTAGTTCGTTCAAATTCTAAACTACGCAAGACGCACATCTTGCCAGCCTCGATCGGAAATGGCCGTCGCGGTTTCGCCGCGACGGCCCTGCTGTCGATTAGGCCCGCGACGCGCACAACGCTGATGCCGCAATTGTCAGCGAGTATCAGAGCCGCTACTGCTTCAAGAAAGAGCGGCACCTCTTATAAGAGGGCTGACACGGGGGCATCGTCTTGAAACAAGCTCTGACAGCGCCGAACGCCATGCCGCTGGAAAGGTGGCGCCACTGGGTGGCCTTGGCCTCGCGCTTCGGCGCGCCGATCGTGGGCGGCTACGTCTTCACCTACGGCTTTGTAGCGTTCGCCGCCCTGGCCGGCCTTTGGCTTGGATTATCTTTCACCGAGTCGAAGACCTTGGCCTGGATGCTGTCCTTGGTCGTTTACCTCGTCGCGATCCTGTGGGGCTTTGCTGCGCGCAGCGTGACCGTCGTATGGCTCGTGCTGGCCGGCGGCGGTATTGCCATGAGCTTTGCCGCGTGGGCGCTTTCGCGCGAAATCATTTGAGAGACTGAGAGGGCGGATCGATGCGTGAGACCTTCCGGCAGTCGATGGCTTATCTGCACACCTGGCTCGGCCTGGCGCTCGGCTTCCTGCTGATGGTGATATTTTTCTTCGGCTCGCTCTCGGTGTTCGATCGCGAGATCGACCGTTGGAGCATCCCGGAGACACGAGCCCCGGCGGCGCCGTTGCCGTCGTTCGATAAAGTCGTGCTCCCGATTGTACCTTCGGTCAAACCCGACGCGGACGACATGGCGCGCGCGGCGGCTGAGGTTATCGGTCCGCTACCGCCCGTGGAAACGCTGCGCGCAACGGGCATTTGGGTCGGCTCGAACCATCGCGACCCGCTCGTGCGCATGTTCCTCGAGTTCGACATTCCGAATAAGCCCGTGGACCCGAACCAGGATCACGGACACGTACACGGCAACACCGCCATCGACCCCGCAACCGGCCAGCGCCTCACGGGCGGGCTCGAGGATCGCCTGGCGATCGGCACGCGCTTCTTCTTCCCGATGCACTTCATGCTGCACGTGGAATGGGCGATGCTCGGCTATTGGATCGTCGGCCTTGCGGGCATGACCATGTTGGCTGCCCTGGTGAGCGGCGTGGTGATGCATCGTCGCATATTCCGCGAGTTCTTCACTTTCCGGCCGGAGAAGAACCGGCTGCGTTCGACGCTCGATCTGCACAACATGACCGGCGTGCTGGCGCTGCCGTTCCTGTTCGTGATCACGTTCTCCGGACTGTTGATCTTCGCGGACTTCTATGTGCCCTCGGTGACGAAGCTGATGCGGCCGTTGGAGAAGAGCCAGGAGACCGCCGAAGCGGGCCGCACGGGCTTGCCCGAGGACCCGGCCGGCCAGCCGGGCCAGCTCGCATCAGTCGACAAGATGATGTCCGACGCCAAAGCGCGGTGGGCTGAACGGGGTGTGCCGGGTGAGGTCGGCTTTGTGTCGGTGACACACTTCGGCGACGTCAATGCCTATGTCACTGTCGGTCGCGACAACGTGGATCGCGTTGCCACGCAGGAGGAGATCCACTTCAACGGCATGACCGGCGAGTTGATGTACGAGAACCCGCCGACGCGTCCGATCGAAGCGGTCAAAGGCTTTCTCTACGGCCTGCATTTCCAGCACTTCAAGCACTGGGGGCTGCGCTGGCTGCTGTTCGTTGGCGGCCTCATAGGCTGCGCCTGCATCGCGACCGGTTTCCTCTTCTTTGTCGAGAAGCGTAAGCGGAAGCATGCAGCCGCCGGTTCGATAGGCTCGAGCGTTGTCGACGCCCTCGCCGTGACCAGCGTGACAGGCATGCTCGTGGCCACGGCCACCATGATGCTCGCCAACCGTGTGCTGCCCGTCGACCTGCCGGCCCATGACACTTGGCAGAAATCCATCTTCTGGTTCACGTGGCTGGCAACGCTGGTACATGCCGGCTTGAGATCGAAGCCCGTTGCATCGGGCGGAGCGTCATCGGCTTGGGCCGAGCAATGCTGGGCTGTCGCAGCACTGGCGACGATGGCCGTGCTGGCCAACTGGGTCACCACGGGCGATCACCTGCTCAAAACGCTTTCCGACGGCTATTGGCCCGTTGCCGGCGTCGATATCGTCATGCTGATCGCTGCCGCCGCGGCGGGAGGGACGGCTTACGTTCTCAGCCGGCGCAGTCAGTTCTTCACTGCAGCCGCTCGAGAGATGTCGGCTCCGGCCGTTGGATCACAAAATGTCTGATGCTGGCTTCCTGCTCGCGGCGCTGCTGACGGCGATCATCGGAATGGCGTGCTTCGCGCTGTCTATCGACACGCACTGGGCACAGCTTCTCGGCAAGCGTGAACGCGCGATCGCTCATCCGCTGACGCTGCGCGTCGGTGGCGCGGCGTTGCTCGCGATCGCGTTCTTCATTTGCACAATGGCCGACCCGGTTTTGATGGCTGTCCTCGTCTGGACCATGCTGCTCACGATGGCCGCCTTTGTCGTTGCATTGGCGATCACCGTCCACGCGCGACTGTCTGCGGTGCCCCGACGCGATCACAGAGCCGAGTGACCGCCTACTCGGCCGCCATGCGCACCGGTTGCGGCGCCGCCTGAAAGAGGCGGTCGCGCACCAGATTGATGTGCAGCCTGAGGTGATAGAACTGGTCGGAGAAATGCAGCGGATAGCGTATCCGCCGCACACCGTCGTCGATGCGCTCGATCTCCGCTCGATAGGCACCAAGGTCGCCCGGCACCGGATGATCGAGTTGCTGCTCCAGCGTCTTGAGCTGCCGGTACCAGTAGAACAGCCGCCGCCGCACATTCCACGCATAGAGGCTCGGCAGCATCCGCAGGATCGGCAGCAGGATCACCAGCGACGGGATCAGCAGCAGCACCGTCTGCGCGCCGTGGTTGGAGATGAACGCCGTCACCGAGAACGGGAAGCCGGCTTCCTTCACCGCGGGCGCGATCGACCTCAGTGCAACCGGCAGCTCGCCAGACTTGAATATTTGCCGCGTCTCGTCGGCCACCCGGTACTCCGGGTCGGAGATATGCGGGAACGTCCCCGGCCGATGGAACAGCACCGGGTCGCCCGACCTGTCAAAACCCGAGCGCGGGTTCTGCAATACCGCGAACGAAAGCAAGCTGATCAACGACGGGTCGAGGTCGGCGCGAATGACCAGCGTCGCGCTCGTCGCCAGCAGCGTCACGTCCTCCGGCGGCGTCAACGGCTCGAACTCCACCGCGCCGCGATTGAGCATCACCTTGGTCAGCGCCGGAAAGCGGTTGGCATAGGCGTCGGCTTCGAGCGCGAAGTTGAGCAGCCGTATGCCCTGTACGTGCAGCAGGCTCTGAATGAGTGCGGTATCGGCCGGCTGTATAAGGAATGCCGCCTCCACCTTCCCCGACAGCAACTGACTGGCATCCGGCGCCAGGTCCTCGGCGACCATCAGGGGATTGTCCTTGCCGCCTTCAATGCCGTTAGCGCGCAGGAGCTGCATTGCGATGCGCCGCCCGCCGCTCTCGCGCGTGCCCGTGAGCACCGCCTTGCCCCTCAAATCGCGCAGGCTCTGCCCGGCAAAATCGGAGCGCACGAAAACCCAGATCGGCTCGTAGAACAACCGCCCGGCCGAGCGCAGCTTGCCGAGCTCCTTCTGCTGCCACTCCTGCGACTTCGCGCGGGCGAGCCGACCCTGCATGCTGCCGACGAGGCCGCCCTTGATGAACGCCGCGTCGTACAACGGTGGATCGGCAACGAGCCCTTTCAGCGTCTCGAAACCTTCGACCGCGGGCCGCATCTGCACATCGACGCCGAACGGATCCAGCGCCTTCTCGTACGCTGTGCCGAGTTCCTGGTAGTGAGGCACGTTGCCGGTGGCCAGCACGATCGTGCCGTCCGTACCCGTCTGCCCCGTCAGCGCGTAGTAGCCGGCCGACAGCATTGCTATCGCACCCACCGCCACGAACGTGATTGCTTTGGGCAGGTTCGACATCGAGCCCCTCCGTCCCTTGTTCCCAGCGCCCGTACTAGCAGGCCGGCGCCGGCATATGCGCATGACGGATTGGCAAACCGGTGACGGAGAGGTGATCCCACAACATTCGCGCCCCGCCCGTGTCCCGGCCGACGCTGCGTCACAACTCTCTGTCATTGCTGGATAAATTTACGTTCACCGCAACACCGGCGGTTGACGCCATTGCGGTATCGCCGGGGCAGCGACATTTATCCACGTCCACACACGCCGCGACGAGGCACCCCGACAGGAGAATCCATGGAGATCGGAATCGATAGCTTCGCCGCGGTTCTGCCGGAGCCCGGTTCGGGCCGCTGGCCGGCACCGGTCGATCGCATGGCCGCGCTGCTCGAGGAGGTCGAGACCGCCGACCGAGTCGGCCTCGACGTGTTCGGCATCGGGGAGCATCATCGCAAGGAGTTCCTCGACGCCGCGCCCGCCGTCATCCTTGCCGCCGCTGCCGCGCGCACCAAGACGATCCGGCTCACTAGCGCCGTCACGGTCCTGAGTGCCGCCGATCCCGTCCGCGTCTTCCAGGAATTCGCAACCGTCGACCTCATCTCCAAAGGCCGCACCGAGATGGTCGTTGGACGCGGATCGTTCGGCGAGGCCTATCCCCTCTTCGGCTTCAAGTTCGACGACTACGACGACCTCTTCGTCGAGAAGCTCGATCTGCTGCTGGCTCTCCGCGAGTCGACCGCCGTCACGTGGTCCGGTCGCTTCCGCCCGGCCCTCAACGGCGTCGGCGTCTATCCGCGACCTGTTCAGCCGCAGCTTCCGATTTGGGTTGGCGTCGGCGGCACGCCTAAATCCTTCGCCCGCGCCGGACTGCTGGGTCTGCCGCTGATGGTTGCGATCATCGGCGGCAACTTCAGCCGCTTCCGTCCGCTCGTCGACCTCTACCGAGAGGCGGGCGCTCAAGCCGGCCATCCGCCTCAATCTCTCAAGGTCGGCGTCCACGCCCTCGGCTTCGTCGGCGAAACCACCGAGGCCGCGAAGGACGCCTTCTACCCCGGCTGGTCGCACATGTTTACCGAGATCGGCCGCGAGCGGGGCTGGTCGCCAACGACGCGCGACCAGTTCGAGGCTATGAGCGGCCCCAAGGGCGCTTTCCTCATCGGCGACGCGGAGACTGTCGCCGAGAAAATCCTTAACGCCAGCGAGGCGCTCGGGGGCATATCCCGCGTCACCTTCCAGATGAGTTCGGCCTCGCTCGAGACATCGGCCATGCAGCGATCCATCGAGCTTCTCGGCACCAAGGTCGCCCCCATCGTTCGCCGCGCGACAGCCGCAAAATAGGCAGGATATCGAGGCCTCGGTGCGCGCCGGGCGTCCTGCGCCGCAGCGTAAGCCGGGCATTATGCCCGCTGACGCCCCGCGCCCTTCTTTTCCCTGCCGGATGTGCCAGTATCCGGCAATTCAGAGGGGGAACATGCGCCTACTCACACTTCTGATCCTTCGACTGATGGCCGTGGTTCTGCTCTGTCTCACGGTTGCGATCGGCTGCCTGGTCTACGACGCCCACCGCTCCATCGAGGCCGACGTCGCCGCCACCGGCGCGCGCGTCAACCAGCACCTGCAGGCGATCTATTGGCCGCACCTGCTTTGGCGTGACGGCATGAAACGCGCCGCCTTGCTGCCGCTGCCCGAATGGAGATCGCTCGCGACGCAAAGCATCGTCTCTCCCGGCGTCTGCGTCACCTTCGCCTCTCCCGGCTCCGATCAGCAGCGGCTCTGCAGTCAGGTCGAGGTGCTCGGCCCACCCGCTCCCCAATGGTTCGCGACGGCATACCTGGGCCTGCTCGGCAGACACGAGCCGATCACACAGGCGCTGTCCATCAGAGACAGGGACACCGGCACCATCGTCACCACCGCCGACCCGGACGCGGCGCTGCGCCGGGCCTGGCGCGAAATCTCCAACGTTGTCGAGGCGGCAGTCTTTATGGCCGGCGGCATCGCCCTCCTGGCCGCCATCATGATGGGCCACGCATTGCTCCCGGCCCGCGCCATCATAGATGGGCTGCGACGCCTCGAGCAGGGACAGCTCAGCCTGAGACTGACACGATTCAAGAGCACCGAGCTCAACCACATCGCCAGCGCCGTGAACAAGCTCGCCTCGACGCTGCAGCAGAATAACGCCGAGCGCCTGGCGCTGACCAACCGCCTGTTCCAGGTGCAGGAGGAGGAGCGCCGTGCCCTCGCCCGCGACCTGCACGATGAATTCGGCCAGGCTCTTGCAGCCACGTCGGCGCTTGCCGAGTTGATCGAAACCGGCGCCCCCGCGGACCGGCCCGACATCGCCAAGGATGCGCGTGCCATTGCAAGCGCGCAAAAGCGCATGATGGATGCGTTGCGCTTCACGCTGGTCCGCCTGCGATCGCAGAGCATCGAGGAGGTCGGCCTGGAGGCCAGCCTCCGGCAGCTCGTCAACGACTTCAATTCCCAGTCCAAGGCGGGCACCATATTCCGCTTGCAGACCTTCGGACGGTTTGGCGAGTTGCAGGAGCGCGTCGCCGTCGACCTCTACCGCATCGTGCAGGAGTGTCTCACCAACGCCTCCAAGCACGGCCGCCCGACCGAGGTCAGCGTCCGCATCGAGCACCTGCTCGACGGCGCCCCGCGCGTGACCCTGACCATCGAGGACGACGGCGGCGGCGACGTCAGTCAGGTCCGAACCGCCTCCGGACATGGAATCCTCGGCATGCGCGAGAGGCTGGCCGGGCTCGGCGGAGCGCTCACCATCGGCAACGCGCCACGCGGCCTGCGCGTTCACGCAACGGTTCCGGTTACGCGCACATCGGCAAGCCACTTGGAAGCGCTCGCATGACGGACGTTTCCATCCTGCTCGTCGACGATCATCCC